>NZ_JBEBVH010000107.1:0-12525 GCF_040392825.1 Pseudopedobacter sp. | reverse complement strand
CGCTCACAAAAACAATGATGTTATTAAAACCATTGGTCCAATTGAAATTAAAAAATTTTGTCAGGCAGAAATAGGTAAACACGCAGGAAAACGGAATACAGATAAAAAAAAGCCACTCTTCAATAGGTAAGCCTAAAAATCGAATGCCAATAAGATAGTCATCATTAAACCACCATATTCCCAGTTTGGTAAACCATGAATCCCAAAGAATAAAAGGAATAGCCACTAGAATAGCTGCCTTTAGGAAAGAGCCAAAATACCGGTTAAAACGGATACGTTTATCAAAAGAAAAGATAAAGCAAACAATAACCGTTAAGAAATTTATAATAAGATAGGTGTACTGTTGCATGCTATTTGGTATTAAAATACATTTTGAAATATTTTAACGGAACCCATAAAAAGCCGAAGCATTCTCCTTCTTCTTTTCCGGTATGTTTGTGATGCTGTTTATGCGCTCTTCTAATAGCCAGAAAATAGGGGCTGGTTGTCTCTCTGAAAATTTTAATGCGTTGATGTATAAAAATGTCATGCACAAAGAAGTAGGCCATTCCATATAACGTGATACCCAAGCCTGTATAAAAAAGTACATTAAAGCCTTGTTTAGCACCAAAATAAAATAATGCTATCGCCGGTATGGCAAAAATGACAAAGAAATAATCGTTTTTTTCAAACTGCCCTTCATTGCTGTGATCGTGGTGATCTTTATGCAACACCCAAAGAAAACCATGCATAACATATTTATGAATAAGCCATGTTGCTGGCTCCATTAACAAAAACGTTAGAATAATGGTTAGTATACTCATCACAAATTAGTATTAAAAAGTCGTTCCAAAATCTGATAACGGTAGTCAAAAATATTGTACAATTTTCGCTTTACTATTATTTCATGAGCGATGTTACCCAAGAGACCAAAAGGCAGCTCATAGTCGACCGTATCTCTCATTAATACGCCTTTATTATTAGGTATAAATTCATGAAAATGATTCCAGTATTTATAAGGCCCCTTTTCCTGAAAATCTGTGAAGCTTTTCCCAAAGTCGACTCGTGTAATTTTTGTACGCCACCACATTTTTATTCCCAGCAAAGGGTATACATAATAGTCTATAATCATTCCCTCGTAAATAGAAGCAGGTAAATCTTTACTGATAACAGAAAATTTCATGTCGGCCGGAGTTATTTGCGACAAATTATAAGGAGATGAGAAAAAGCTCCATGCAGTTGCTAAATCACAACTTAGTTGTTGTTCCCTATACAATTGATATTTCATCTCTGTTTTTGCTCTAATGCTTTTAACAATATTTTCAGTTGTTCTGATGTGATCTGACTCTTATTTTCAGCAATAAAAACTTCATCGTTATTGATGTCCTTATGATAGTTTAAAAAAGATGGGGCATTTTTTTGTACCGACCATCGTATTAATCTCACTTCTACATTGTTTTTGGCCCGGATAACTGCACTTTCAATGTTTCTTTTTCCCTTATTGAATGTGGAAAGCTTAGCAATGGGGTTTAAAGTATGATTCGCCCAAATGGCCTGATAAGCACCTAAATAAGCCAAATAAACAGGATGTTCCTTTTTTTGTTGTAATTGCTGTATCATAGAATCGCACAGGGCTTTATCATCAACCGAAGTAAGGTAGTTTTTTCTTATTATTTCCAGCGTTTGCCCATTGCTATTCAACGAAACAAATAAACTTAGAACCAATACACAAAGTCTCATCATATTCTGGCCATTTTATAATCTATATAACTGCTCATCATCAGCATTAATTTTTTGCTGTCCGGAATACGGATTCTGGCATTTAGAATTTTCTGTGCAGGAGTCTGCTTTATTTTATTAAATAACGACCAGTAATACTTGTAGGCTAAAAATACGCCAAATCTGGATGTTGCAGGCAGCTTTTTTATACCTATAAGTGCTTCTTTAAATTCTTCACCTATTTCCGTTTCAATATTCGCTTTAGTCAGATTATCGAACGAACTCAGATCTATATTCGGGAAATAAGTCCGGCCCAAAATGTGGTAATCATCTTTCAGGTCTCTCAGAAAATTGATTTTCTGAAAAGCCGATCCCAGTTTCATAGCATAAGGTTTTAGCGCTTCAAATTCTTTTTTATTACCTTCCACAAAAACATGCAGACACATTAAGCCAACTACCTCTGCAGAACCCAGTATATACTCTTTATAGAGCTCGCTGTTATAAGATACCTTGCTTAGGTCCATAGACATACTTTTTAAGAACGTATCTATTAGAGATGGTTCAATTTGATAGTGATGTACAGTTTCCTGAAAGGACTGCAAAATAGGATTCAGAGAAATTTTCTCTTCCAGTGCTTGTGCTGTTTGTTGCTCGAAATGCTTAAGCAGTTCTTCCTGTTTATAACCGTGGAAGCTGTCTACAATTTCATCTGCTAAACGAACATAGCCATAAATAGCATAAATTGCTGGTCTTAATTTTGGACTTAAAGCTTTTATACCTAAAGAAAAGCTGGTGCTGTATTTCCTGGTCGTAGCCTCACTAACTTTATAAGATAGCTCGTCATATAATTTTTTCATAAGGCAGATGTATTAGTTTATTCACTTCATTAGCTACAATTTTTCCTGATATAATAGCAGGAGGAACCCCTGGTCCCGGTACCGTTAACTGACCGGTATAGAACAGGTTCTTTAAATGTTTATTACGAATAGTGGGTTTTAAAACGGCTGTCTGGTTAAGTGTATTTGCCAGCCCGTAGGCATTTCCTTTATAGGCGTTATAGTCTTCGATAAAATTACTTACACAATAGCTTTTCTTGAAATCTATTTTTTCTGCCAGATCTCTCGTACCGGTTTTCTTTTCGATACGTGTTAGCATTTGAGATAAATAATTTTCCCTGGTAACTTCATCGTCATCAATGCCTATAGGTAGGGGCATTAACAGGAAAAGATTTTCATGAGATCTGGGCGCAACTTTCGGGTCTGTTTTAGAAGGGCAGCAAACATAGAATAAAGGTTCTTTGGGCCAACGCTTTGTTTTATAAATTTCGTCAACATGCTGGTCCAGATCCGGCTCAAAAAATAACGTATGGTGTTTTAAATTTTGTATTTTCTCTTTTATACCTAAATAATAGATGAGACAGGAAGGAGCAAAGGTTTTACCCGACCAGTATTTTTCCGAATAATTTCTGTAGCGTTCCGGAATCAAAGTCTCGCTATGGTGATAATCTGATGAAGATATAACCATATCGAAAAACAATTCCTTGCCATTTACTTCCATAGAATAAACCTTTTCATCTTTAATGTTAAGTTTCTCTACAGGGCTGTTAAAATAGAATTGTGCTCCCTGCTTCTCGGCAATATGGTGCATGGCCTTTACCAATTCATAGAAACCACCCATAGGGTACCATGTGCCTAATGCATAACCGCCATAATTCATTAAACTATATAAAGCCGGGATGTTTTTTGGCGAAGCACCTAAAAATATTACCGGAAATTCCATTAAAGCAGTTAATTTGGGGTGTTTGAAATACCTTCTTACATAAGAACGATAGTTAGTAAGCAGATCTAATTCAAAAGCACTTTTTAAAATTTTAAGAGAGGCAAACTCCAGCCACGAGTAACAGGGCTTGGTCACAAAATCCATCATGCCAACTTCGTATTTGTACTGTGCCGATTTCATAAAAGCATCCAGTCTGTAACCAGCGCCTTCTTCTAATGCTTCAAATAATGCCTTCATTTCCAGATAATTTTCCGGAATAGAAACGGAACCGTCAGCGAATACCATTTCAAACTGCGGGTTAAGCGAAACTAAATGGTAATAATCTGCAGGAGAACAGTTAAAATCTGCAAAAAACTGCTCAATAACATCTGGCATCCAATACCAGCTGGGCCCCATATCAAAAGTATAACCGTTATTGGTAGAAAACTGTCTCGCTCTTCCACCAGGAGTCTGGTTCTTTTCAAAAACATATACAGTATGGCCATCTCTGGCAGCATAGGCTGCGGCAGACAGGCCAGAAATGCCTGCACCAATAATAGCTATAGATTTTCTGGAATCAGATCTTTGCATATTCAATACTTGTTTTCTGGGTAACTATAAAGCGTAGAAGTTTATAAACATGGATAGTTTTTAGTGCGTAATTAATTCTTCTTCTCTAAATATTGCTGATAGGCCATGTCTATAAGTTGAGCAGGTTCCAGGTTTTTAGCATAGATGGGCTGGTGAAAGTGATCCAGTTTTTGTAGGAGCGTAATCAACTGCATCTTTTCATTTCTGTTCAGATTGCCCGTAACAATTTCGGTAGCTTTACGGATGTGTAACATTTGCTGCTCCAAAGCTTCCAGACCTTTGTCTGTTATCGAGATTATTTTACTCCGCTTATCCTTTTCAGAACCTGTTTCTGTTATCCAGCCTTGCTTAATAAGACGATTAATGGTTTGTATGCCAACAGGCTTTTCCTGAATATTCTTTTTGATCAATTCCATCTTCGACATAGCTCCAAAGGCTTTTAGGTTAATTAAAAAAATAAATTCTTCCTGTGTAGAAAAGTCCGACCCGTAAATGGCAGATTTAGAATAGCTTTTCGCGTATCGGTTCATATGCACTATAAGTGTATTGATAACGCTTTCTGCACTTCTGCCTTTATCTTTTCCTTCCCAATCAGGCTCTTCAATTTGTGTTAAACTCTCACGCGCTGCAATCCAACGTTTAAAGCCATCAATAGTCGGTGAATAATGGCTTAGCGTATTATCATGTTCAAACTCTTCTACCAGTTGGACAACGTCTTTAAGTAGTTTATAGTTCATGTGTATTTTGTATTTAGTATACAAACATACTAATTAAAATGTTTTAAAGTTTTTAAATATACTATTATATAGCTACTGATTATAGCAATAATTTGTTTAGGTTGCTGGCCTGCTGACTGTAATCGCCTTGAAATTCAGTATTCTAGATTATTACTTTCCCTTTCATTAGATCATAATGTTTAATTTACAGGGATAAGCCTAAAGAACTTAATCTCAATAGACTGCAAACAATATCTGCCCAATAGGCGGTCATAAATCAATGCGATGAATGTAGACGGCCAGTTTAGTCTAAAATGGGAATGGATGAGTATATTCCGAAACCTATACAAATTGACGGTATTATGCACATTTTGATGGAGATCGGAAAATCTGAAATATATAATTTAAGTGGAAGAAGGTATTATAGCATCTTATTTTCCCGTCTCGCTATGCGGACTGTCTACCGGTTTTGATTCCGGAGAACCTTTTTGTCTTAAGAAAATGGTTAGGATAACAATAGAGGCAACAGACAGAAATTCGCTCTGCCAGTTTTGAAAGGTTTCGAACCAGAACTGAGGTTCACTTAAAAAATCCGCAAGTTTACTAAGTGGTTTTCCTTTCAGCAATTGTTGTTCATTAAAGTCTATAAAGCTGCCATACAGGTGGCCGCCCCAGCTCAGCAAAAAGAGAATGATGAAAGCGATAGAAAGCGAATTTTTATAAATAGCCAGGCGCCAACCGCCTTTCTTTACCGGACCTGGTGCATCTTTATGTGGTACAGGTTCGCGGTCTACCTCTTCTTTCTCATCTAAACTTTTTGATTCGGCCGATCCAATTTGTCTCAGAAAGATGGTCAGAATTACATACAATGCCATCTGTAAAAACTCGCTTTGGAAGTTTTCGAAGGTAGAAGATATGAAATGACCGCTGGTAAGATACGAAGCGAAAGGGACCGCTAAAATACCTTCTTCCTGCAATTCGGATTCATATTCTTTCCAACCGAAATAAACTTGCGCTGCCAGTGCGAGGATAAATAATAAAATAAATGTAATAGAAAGGCTGTTTCTATATAAAAAACTTTTCTGCATGGTTATCTGATTTAAAATCATCTTATAAAACTTTTGAAACCAGAATTAGTTTTTGTTCGTCCATCATTTTAGTTATAATTCGTTGTTGAGTGAGTTTTAAAATATTAATCAGCTTTTTAAAGCATATTCAAGCGTTTTGGATTAGTTTTTGTATAAATATTACTGTCTACGAAAAACATTAAATGTGATGATTCAATGCTGTTTAAAAAAATAAGTGGAATTGTTTCGTTAATAGAATAAACATGATCAATATTATTTTAGCAGAAGACCACTCGGTGGTCCGGAATGGGATAAAGTTATTGCTGGAGTCTCAACCACATTTTCGTGTAATAGGGGAGGCTACTAACGGTCAAGAAGCTTTAGAACTGTTAAAAAACAACGTTGTACCAGATATATTGATAACTGATATCAGCATGGACGGCATGGACGGTATTGAGCTGACAAAGTATATAACCATCAATTATCCCGCTATTAAAATTGTTGTTTTATCTATGGTGGGCAATAGCCAGTTTGTATTTAAATGTTTCGAAAATGGCGCCAGCGCTTACCTTTTGAAAAAGGTGAGCTACGAGGAACTGCTTTTTGCCATTAATCATGTCTCGAAAGGCGGGAGGTACCTTTGCGATGAGCTATCTATGGGACTGATTGAAAACCTAAAGGATACGAATCTGGTGAATAGCAGAGATGTATCTCAGCTGATTAATGAAATAGACCTTTCCGAACGGGAACTGGAAGTCTTAAACTTAATCAGCGAGGGATTAACCAATATAGAAATTGCCGATAAGTTGTTTCTGAGTAAGAGAACGGTTGAAGGCCACAGGCAAAACCTCATCAACAAAACAAAAGTTAAAAACTCTGCTGCGCTGATTAAATACGCAGCAAAGAACGGTTTGATTTAGATCATCCGGTATATATGCTGGACGGGATTTCTCCGGGATAAGGAAAGCTTAAGGTTACGGTGGTTCCCGAGCCTATTTCGCTATCTATAGAGATTTGGCCGCCCAGTTTTTCAATTATTCTTTTAACCAGGCAAAGGCCCACACCCGTACCTGGGAATTTTCCGGTATTATTGGCCCGGGTAAAGACGTTGAAAATATTGTTGAGATATTCTCCTGGAATGCCTATGCCATTATCAACAATCTGGTAATAAATACAATCGCCTCTTTGAATACTATTTATTTGTACTAAAGGTGTATTTTGGGTCGAAGAATACTTTATCGCATTACCCACTATATTTAAAAAGATCTGATATACCAGGCTCTTCTCGCCCCATACCGGTAATAATTTACCAAACTCTATATTGCAACGGTCGGTATTATACAGAATTTTGGCATTCTGTACTATTTTACGCAACATATGCACCATTGGAACGGGATCTTTGGCAAATTTAACCGATTTGGTTTTACCAATATGTATTAAACCATCTATAATGGATTCTATATTTTGTATACCCTCCAGTATAATTCTTGTCCACTTCTGCTTTTCTTCATCTTTAGCTGTAACACCTTTATGAATAAGCTGGGTTCCCAGCTTAACTATGGCTAAAGGATTTTTTAAATCGTGAGAAAGCGTAAAGGTCAGCATCTCCAGCTCATTGTTTAGCGTAATCAGCTCCTCATTAAATTTTTCCTGTTCTTCAGATTTTAAGACAATGGTATCGTGTATCAACTTGCTTAGCCTGTGGGTGAAATACAGGTCGTTATCGTCCCACGGAATCGCAGAATCCCTAACGGTTTCTTCCCAGGTCTTAAAATGTATTTCGTTACTCTGGCTTAGTGGCGGAAACGCAGGGGTAACCTGTAAAATTTGTCTTACGCTCTCTTTTCTAAACCAAAAAATATAATAATCGTTGCGGTTGGCAATTTGTAAGGCCATTAGCCCCGCAAATGGCAAACGTGAGCCTATCTGCGGCCCATATCGCAGACAGAAATTACTATCCTTAAAGACGGGCTTTTTATTTATTGATTCTACTATTTGTTTAATTTGCAAAATCTGCATTTCGGTAGGGCATACACCATGTGTAAAGATATCTCCGTTATGGAATATGGCAATACCATCTGCCTTTGGTGCTTTGCATAGAATTTCCAGATTTTCAATAAGGGTACAGTTAATACCTTTACCACACATCAGTTTACCTTTAAGATCCAGCTCTATTTCCTTAATTTTATCGTGGTACTCGAGCTGCTGCTGCTTAAAGTAACCTGCATATTTATTGGCTGCATGTTGTACAATAAAAGCACAGAGCTGTCTTTTCTGGAAGTCTATGGTTTTTTCTTCGTGATGATGACCTATCAGCATGCCCCAAAAGCGGTTATCTATTAATATGGGGACTGCAATATAAGAAACTACGTCTATACTCTTTAAATAGTTTAAGTGTAAAAGCGGTAACGGATTAAGCTGGCAGAGAAACAGATTTGTGTCTTCGGTATCTTCTAAAAATTCTGAACCCTCCAGGTGTACATTAGGGCAGTACCTGAAAGTAGATCCCTTGTAGAAATCTATTACCTCCTGCGGCATAAAATCTTCCGAAAACTGCTTTCCTAAAAAGGTTTGATAATTGGGGTTAGAACTTTCTGTCAGCATCTTACCAGCGCCGGAATCTTCTACTTTATATAACAAAACGCGATCGAACTTAATAGTTTCGCGGATTGCGACACACAGGGTGTTCCAGATAGCAGGTGTTTTTTCTTCCAGTAAATAGGCAATGGTATCCATCTGGAAGGCTTTAACTGTAGATTTTTCCTGCGGTTCCCACTCGCAGTACATGCTATCATTTGCATGGTAGATATGCAGGTAATATTTAGAACCCAATATATCATGATGCAGAATTCTCCTTTCTGTTTTTCGTTGAAGGACTTCTTCTATAGTACGCAATATCCTGTTTGTGGACGATACCAGATAACGCTCAAAGAAATTGATAATATGCTGCTTCAGATACAGTTTAGAGGAATTAGCGGTAATTTCAGAGAAATTATTGCTGATCCCGACGATATTACCCTTTAGATCACAAACAATAATGTACCCGAAGGACTGGACAGACTTGGTCTGAACCTCCTGGTCGATTTCCATATTTTTCATAGATGACGGTTGATAACCCTAATTTATTAATAAAAAACAAAGAATCCTATTAAAAAAAACGGTAAATACGTGATGCATTCTTTTTGTTTTGTTGTTTTTGAGCCTTTAAACTAACAGGAAACGTGAAAAATACATGGCACTGCGTATTTATACCTGTTTTCCCGCATAACGCTTTTTGTGCAATACTGTTCACACCTTTTACAGTGCAATTCATTTTATCGCGGTAGAGCCGGTTGTGAAAAATACCTGTTCTATGTTATAAGTACGCTGCCTGTATCATGCTATTTCGACAAACTACCTGTTTTAAAAAATACTAAATCTTTTGTGCGGTTTAATCAGTTACACAAAGACTATTTTATTCATTAAATCACAGGCTTATGTATACTCTTGGTATTAACGCAGTCTTCCACGATTCTTCGGCATGTATTATAAAAGACGGAGAACTGATAGCGGCAGCGGAAGATGAAAGATTCACTCATTTCAAACATGGTAAAAGACCCATTCCTTTCAGTACTTACGAACTGCCTTTCCATGCTATCGATTTCTGCTTAAAAGTTGCAGGCATACATCTTAATGATGTAGACCATATAGCTTATTCCTTCGATCCTTACGAGATTCTTCCTAAAGAACTATTGGATTCGTCTTCCTGCGCTGTTCCGCTGTTTTCAGATCAGCGTAATTTCGAGGCAGATCTCGAAAACCCATGGAATAATCTGTTTCTTACCGCTATTATCAATGCAGAAAACCATTTGGTAGATGGTTATCCGCACCATTTACAAAAAAGATTTTATAAAGCAGACAAGCGTAACTGGAAGTGGCATTTCGTGAATCACCATCTGGCTCATGCGGCAAGTGCTTTTTTACCTTCGCCTTTTAGCAAAGCCGCTATCCTTACGCTGGACGGGCGGGGAGAAAACTGTTCTACTACTTATAGCGTAGGGTTGGATAACGATATTAAAAAAATAGCCGAAGTTAAATTACCGCATTCCCTGGGGCTGTTATACGAAAAGGTAACTACCTATTTGGGTTTTCTGCATTCTTCCGATGAGTATAAAGTAATGGCTTTGGCTTCGTACGGTAAGCCGGAGTTTATTAAAGATTTCAGGGAGATTATACAATATTCAGGCAATGGTCAATACCAGATTGCAGATGAAAGACTGGAAGAGCGTTTTGGACCTGCCAGATTAAGGGGCGATGACTTTACCTCGCATCATTTCGATATTGCCCGTTCGCTGCAATATGTGCTGGAAGAAACGGTTTTGGAAATCTGTGACTGGCTTTACGACATCACCGGTGAGGAGAATTTATGTATTGCCGGTGGGGTAGGATTAAACTGTGTTCTCAATGCCAGAATCAGAGATAAAAGTCCTTTTAAAAATGTGTGGGTGCAACCTGCAGCCGGCGATTCGGGAACCGCATTGGGGGCAGCGCTATGGATAGATGCACAGCTGAGAGAGACTAAAGACAAAGACTTCGTTATGGAGCATGTGTATTGGGGGCCAGATTATAGTGATAATGAGATAGAAGCTTTTCTGAAAAAAAGTAAAATCCCGTATCACCAAATGAATAACGTGGCTGAAGAGACGGCTTCGCTTCTCGCAGAGAATAAGATTATTGGCTGGTTTCAGGGTAAAATGGAATATGGACCGCGTTCTTTGGGCAGCCGCTCTATTTTAGCGTCGCCCATAGATCCTAAGATGCAGTCTCTGTTGAATATTGTTAAAGACCGGGAAGACTTCAGGCCCGTAGCTCCTGTAGTCCTGGAAGAGGATGCACATGAATGGTTCGAAAATGCCGGGAACTCGCCATTTATGCTGTTTATCTATAATGTAGTAAAAGATCGCGAGCATCTTATTCCGGCGGTAAAACACATAGACGGTACGGCAAGGGTACAAACTATTAATGAAGAGCAACATCCGCTGTACTATCAGCTTATCAAGGCTTTTAAAGAAAAGACAGGCGTACCGGTATTGGTGAACACTTCCTTTAATACCTTGGGTAAACCTATCGTTTGCAGTCCCCGAGATGCTATAGAATGTTTCTGGACATCGCCTTTTGATGCTTTGGTTATTGGTTCATTTTTAATTAGAAAAGATTATGGAAATAAAAATTTCAGTAGTTATACCAACATACAGGAGACCCAATCTATTGAAGCGTTGCATAATTCAGTTAATTAAGCAAAGTATTGATACTTCTTCTTTTGAGGTGATTGTGGTGAGTGATGGGCCCGATCAGCAGACGCAGGCCATGGTAGAAGAGATAGCGGAAAAGGGTATTATTCATCTTAAATTTATAGCTCCTGATAGTAAAAATGGTCCTGCTTATGCCAGAAATATAGGTTGGCTGGCGGCAAAAGGAGAGCTTATTGCTTTTACAGATGATGACTGCCTGCCCAATGAAGATTGGTTAAAGACCATTCTGGAGAATTATCGGGGCGAGGAGTTAATTGCTTATAGCGGACATACGATAGTTCCGATTTCTAAAAGACCACATGATTTTGAGGCGAATACGGCGAAACTGCAAGATGCCGATTTTATTACAGCCAATTGCGCCTGTACTAAAAAAGCACTTATAGAAATTGGCGGATTTGATATGCGCTTTAAGCTGGCATGGCGCGAAGATAGTGATCTTGAATTTAAACTGATAGAGCGACAAATCCCGATTATAAAGCTGGATAAGGCTTATGTAGTGCATCCGGTACGGAGGTTCCCCTGGGCGGTAAGTATTAAGGAACAGCGGAAGGTTATTTACGATGCGCTGTTGTTTAAAAAGTATCCCAAATTGTACCGGCAGAAAATAAGCAAGCACACGGCATGGAATTACTATCTGGTTTTACTGTTCACCTTGTCTTTTATTTACGGTTCCTTATACAGTCTGCCTTATCTGGCGGCAGCAAGCTTATGTATTGTTCTGGCTTTGATTGTAAATTTCGCATGGAAGCGAACAAAAAATGCCGATAGGTCTTTTAAACATATTATAGAAATGCTTGTTACCTCTTTGGTAATCCCTTATGTAGCCATCTATTGGAAAACATATGGGGCATTAAAGTTCAGGGTTTTATTATTATAACAAAGCTGTGAGGTTTTTAGTGTTCCCGTGTGTCAGAGATTCCAGAAAGCGGTTTCGCTTGGAGTGACAGGAAAAAGAGATAACTGTTAATTGTTAAATAATGATGAGCGATAATACGGTAAAACGAATTGCCATCTTCAGAGCTTTACAGCTTGGCGATTTATTATGTGCTATGCCTGCGGTGAGGGCAATCCGCGAATTTTATCCAAAAGCAGAGATTATCTTTATCGGACTTCCGCATACAAAATCTATTATAGAAAGGTTTAAAGAATGTATAGATAGGTTTGTCGCTTTTCCAGGCTATCCCGGGCTTCCCGAACAGGAATTTGATGAGGATAGTTTCAGAACTTTTGTGAACGACATGCGTGACCTGGAGATAGATTTGCTATTCCAGCTTCAGGGGAATGGTTCTATTGTCTACGATTTCCTGAATATACTGGGGGCCAAACGTGTGGTGGGCTTTTGCGAGCTATCCGAGCAGCAAAACGAGAATCTGATGTGGTATCCGGAGGGTTTACACGAAGTTG
>NZ_JBEBVH010000106.1:0-12566 GCF_040392825.1 Pseudopedobacter sp. | reverse complement strand
TTGTGAGAAGTGTATTTAAAAGAGAATTCTTTTTCCGTCAGAAGACTCTGCTTATTGTATAGGGACTAACTAACTAACTAACTAACTAACTAACTAACTGTCAAAACAATTTTACCGAACTGATCACTATTTTCCATCAATTCCATAGCATCATTTCCGTCTTCTAAATGATATACGCTATCGACTATCGGATGTATCTGGTGCTCCTCTATAAACTTTAATAAATTATTAAAATCATTTGGGGACACCATAGTAGTGCCCAAAATCTGGACTTGTTTCCAGAATATAATTCGTCCGTTCAAAGCGGGCAAATTCCCCGCTGTTCCTCCAAAAAAAACAATTCTTGCTCCCGGATTAACATAATTCAGATGTTTTGCAAATCCTTCCCCTAATGCGCTGTCTATTATCACATCAAAGCCATTCACTTTCTGTAAAAGTTGCTGGTCCCAATCTTCATTTTTATAAATAACCCCATCTATAGCTCCAAGCTTTTTAGCCGCTTCTATTTTCTCCTCATTCCCGGATGTTACATAAACATTAGCTCCTGCTGCAACAGCCCAAAGAATTGCGAATGTAGAGGTGCCTGCTCCGGCACCAACAATCAGTACATTTTCACCTTTCTTTAGTTTTGCTTTTGAAAAAAGCGCTCTGTAAGAGGTTAAGCCAGCCAGAGGAATTGCTGCCGCTTCAACAAAGCTTAAATGAGCAGGCTTCTGATGAATATTTTCTACCGGAACTTTTACAAACTCGGCGAAAGTACCATTTTCGGGCAATCCCAGAATATTAAATTCCTTGGACTGGAAACCTTCATTGCTCCCCCAGTGCAATGAAGGATTGATAATTACTTCCTGTTCCAACAAATGCTTATTTTCCTGATCAAATACATCTGCTACAATACCAGATCCGTCAGAACCTAAAATAATTGGAAATTTTAAGCCTGCATATAAACCTTTCTTAATCCAATAATCCCTGCGATTAAATGAAGCAGCTTTAATTCTAACCAATACCTCACCTTCGCTCAGAATCGGTTTATCTACTTCTTTATATATAAATTGTTGATCTTTTCCTTCTAGTACAAGCGCTTTCATTAACTTCTGATTTTTGCTGCTATAAAAAATATAATGGCTAATATAGCTATAACAACAAAAATACCCACGTAATATCCTGCTTTAAATACTCCTTCAAATAACGAGCAACTACTTAAAAATGTTAAGCAAAATACAGCTATGTAAGACAATGTTTTATTCATGGTAAAAAAATTAAAGGCAGAGGGATTTATTTCCCTCTGCCTTTAATAGCCTTAAATTTAATGCCAAATTATTTTGCTTGAGCAAAACGCTCTGCAACAGCATTCCAGTCAACTACATTCCAGAAAGCTGCAATATAGTCTGGGCGTCTGTTTTGATATTTTAAGTAGTAAGCATGTTCCCAAACATCCATACCTAAAATTGGAGTACCTTGTACTTCAGCAACATCCATTAAAGGATTGTCTTGATTTGGAGTAGAAGTTACTGCTAATTTACCATCGGCACCAACAATTAACCACGCCCAACCAGAACCAAAACGAGTTGCACCGGCTTCGGCAAATTTAGTTTTAAAATCTTCGAAAGAACCAAATGCAGCATTAATTGCTTCCGCTAATTCTCCTTGCGGAGCACCACCTCCGTTTGGACCAATTACTGTCCAGAAAAGTGAATGGTTATAATGACCACCACCATTATTTCTAACAGCTACCGGGTATTTAGAAATATTTTTGTTGATTTCTTCTAATGAAGAATCTGCACCTTCTTTACCCTCTAAAGCTTTGTTTAAGTTAGTAACATAAGCCGCATGGTGTTTTCCATGATGGATTTCCATGGTTTGTTGGTCAATATGTGGTTCCAATGCGTCTGATGCGTATGGTAACGCAGGCAATTCAAAAGCCATAATTTTTATATTTAAAGGTTATACAATAATTAATTATTTTGTTTTTACAAAGATAAATTACCCTATCAAATAATTGTTGATAGATTGTTAAGTTTTATTTTAATCTTTTCTTTAAGAAGAATTCCTTCATTAAAGCAGCACATTCATGTTGCATGATACCCCCTATTACTTTTGTTTTTGGATGCAGAATATTCTTACCCAAACTGCTGTAGCCTCGTTTTTCGTCTATAGCTCCAAATACTATTCTGCTTATTTGGGTCCAGTAAGACGCTCCTGCACACATCACACAAGGTTCTATAGTAACATATAATGTGCAGTTGTGCAGATATTTGGCGCCTATTGAATTACTTGCCGAAGTAAAAGCCTGCATCTCTGCATGTGCCGTAACGTCATTCAAACGTTCTGTGAGATTATGTCCCCTACCTATAATCTTACTATTAGCCACAATAACCGCACCAATTGGCACTTCATCAGCTTCGTACGCCAGAAGCGCTTCCTTATAGGCTTCCTTCATAAAAAACTCGTCGGGATTTATACTTGATTCGTCATCAAAAGAATACAGTCTCATGGTGAATTTTAGATTTGGATTTACAATTTTAGATTTTTTAGCATCATTAGCCAGCGAAAGATTTGACAAAGCATATTCCCGCTCGCACTTAACCTCCTCTTCCAAATAACAGAAATGGTACTGAAATTAAGGTTGAATTTTGATGAACATCCGGCTTCTAATTGTCTTTATTTACTTCTTTTCTCACACCTCATCTTCAGCATAATTTTGTTCCATTGGGTACATTCCTTTCAGTAGTAGTTATGACGACATTACCATTTTCATCATGAAACCCTGTAAGCAGAAATTCGGACATGAACTTGCCTATCTGCTTTTTTGGGAAATTGACTACACCTACAATTTGTTTTCCCAACAGATCTTCTTTAGTATAATGTGCAGTAATCTGGGCACTACTTATTTTTATACCCAACTCTCCAAAATCTACGTGTACTTTATAAGCAGGTTTCTTTGCCTCTGGAAAATCCATTACTTCTACAATTGTTCCGACTCTTAATTCGACTTTTTCAAAGTCATCCCAACTTATCAGATTAGTCATTGTTTATTAAGTTTCAATAGCCTTATTCCCAGACTGTATTTAGTTCGTTAACCTTCAGTACCTGTTGCCGTTCTCTTTTTACTTCTTTTGCTGGTCTGCATAAGCAAATACCTTTTGCATTAAAGTCGTAGATCTGGCCCCCACATTTTCTCTTATTCTCAATTCTTCTGCTGCAACTTCCACAAATAATCCCTGTATGGCTTTTTCTGTCACATAAGCTGTTAAATCTGTAGTTACAGGTTTTACCATGGGAATCTTATTATAAGCCGTTGTTAATTCTGTCCAGTATTTAGTAGCTCCAACCTTTCCTATACTGGTATTAACAATTGGCTTAAACTTCTGCGTAAGCGATGCAGTGGTTGTTCGCTTAAAATACTGAGTAGCAGCATCCTTATCGCCAAGGAGTATGTTGGTAACATCCTGAAATGTCATTTGCTTAATTGCATTAACCAAAATAGGCTTTGCTTCCTTTGCCGCATCTTCTGCTGCTCTGTTTAAGCTTGTTATTACATTATCGCACAATGTATTAAATCCTAAAGAGCGCAGCGTAGATTCTACTTTTCTGGCTTCTTCAGGCATTAAAATTTTAACAGCCGCATTTCCCAAAAATCCGTTTGTAGCAGAAAGCTTTCCTGTACTGGCTCCGGCACCATTTTCTAAAGCCTGTTTCAACGCTGTACCTATTTCCGTACTGGTTGGTGTTCCCAAAGCATTTACTATTGTACCTCCATATTGATTTGCGACCTGATTTAAACTATCGCAACCGGAAATTAAAAAAGTACCCGTAAGTAAGATTATAGTTACTATTTTCTTCATTATTAAGTTTTTTTGCAAATTTAAAAAACTTAGTTGTTCTTAGAATGTTTTGGGCAAAAATCATTTTATATGTAACGATTATAGGATTTTTTTCGTTATAATAGGGATAATGTTTTTGTTTTTTTAAAACATTCCATTTCGGCTTAATTTTTAGCATTTAGATGAATATAGCTTCTACCAACAATAAAACAAACGATCTGGATCAGGAATGGATAGCGGAATATAAAACATCTGGAGACTTAGCAGCATTAGGTCGTCTTTACGAACCCTATATGCCTTTGGTATATGGAGTGGCACTGAAACACTTTCGGGACGAGGAGCGAAGCAAAGACGCTGTGATGCAAATCTTCGAAGATCTTATCGAAAAAATAAAATCCCATAATATCAATAATTTTAAAAGCTGGCTTTATGTCCTTTCTAAAAACCATTGTCTAATGGAATTAAGAAAGGAAAAATCTGGTTCTGTAAATTTTGAAGAAAATTTTATGGAATTCGAACCTTTTATGCATCTTTCTGAAAAAGAACAGACTGAGATGCAGCTTTTAGCTATGGAAGCCTGTCTGGAAACACTTAATTTAGAGCAGAAACAAACGATAAGCTTATTTTATTTACAAGAGAAGTGTTATGCAGAAGTAGCTATCGAAACGGGATACGATATCAAAAAAGTAAAGAGCTATATACAAAACGGTAAAAGGAACTTAAAAATTTGTTTGGAGAAACAACGTGAATAAGGAAAGCCAAGATATTGATTTAATTGAAAAATATTTCCGCGGCGAGCTAAACGCTTCTGCTATGCATAACCTGGAAAAACGGGCTTTAGAAGACCCTTTTCTCGCAGAGGCAATGGAAGGTTATGAAAATTTTCCCCACAACAGCAATTCTCTGAATGAATTAAAAGTTAGACTAAAAAGCAGAGTAGACAGTAAACCTCAAAAAACAGAACAACCTTTTAATTTAAGATTGTGGTCTGTAGCAGCCTGTGTTGTTATATTAATCGGTCTTTTCAGTATATACCTTAACCAACCAAAAGAAACTAATTTTGCGGAACCTATAACCAAATCTACGCCTCGAATTCCAGCTCCCGCTATTATAGAAAATAAAGATCAGCCTACAGACGGCGAAATTGTTGCAGAACCAATAGAAGAGATTATATCTAAGGCAGAATCTGTTGCTTTAAGTAAACAAAAAATCACGAAGGATACCACCCCCGTTTCTGATGATATTATTATTGAGCAACTTAAAAAACCAGAAATAGCATCATCAATTATCGCTTCTACCGAACCTTCTGTTACCATTGCTCAGAAAGAAGGCTTTATGGCCCCCGAACCCCTGGCCGGAATAGCCAGTTCCAATGCCGTATCTGCCAGATTAACGAAAGAATCTGACACTACAACCACTAAAGGAAAGATAAGAGATTTAACCACTGCCAAAGCAATTAATGGTGTAGTGGTTAAAGATTTAAAAACCAATATCAGGGTAGTCACAAACGAAAATGGCGAATTTTTCTTCCCATACAAAGTGAGTAAAATTGGTATATATGCAAATGGTTACCAAAACAGGGAAATAGAGTTGGGGCCTTTACAAGAGATAAATATCAATTTAAACCCGGCAATATCGGCACAACATCCTGTAAGAAATATCAGACGTGGCACTGTAGTGGGACCTTCCGATGGTTGGACAGCTTTCAGAAAATACCTGAACGAAAATAATGAACTGGAAAGCGGAGAAACTGGCCATGTTATTGTGGAGTTTATTATAAAACCTAGTGGAGAGCTATCTGATTTCAAGATACTTAAAAGTCTAAGCAAACTTGCAGATGCAAGAGCTATCGATCTTGTTAAGAACTACCAGTATTGGCAAGGTTCTTCGGACGGTTATTCTAACCGGGTAAAGGTAACTGTAAGATTTAAATAATATGCTTAAAAAGTCCGTAGCGCTACTTTTTGTGCTGACAACAGTAATGTGCTGCAAACAAAACGATAAAAAAACAGAACAACTTGTTATAGATCCACATAGCTATGCAGAGCCTCAACATGTTTCTGTAAAACATCTGGATTTAATTTTAGAAGTCGAGTTTGATAAGCAGCTTATTAATGGAATCGCAACATGGACAATAGAAAACCATACGCAGTATGACGAAGTCGTTTTTGACACAAAAGGTCTCACTGTCCATAAAGTTATTTTAGATGATGCCGAAAATGAAGAACCATTTTTTGCACTTGGCGACGAAGATGAGATTTTCGGTCAGCCACTGAGTATTCAAATTAAACCTGGCACCAGGAAAGTAAGCATTTATTACACTACTTCCCAAAACGCAGAAGCTTTACAATGGGTGACACCACTTCAAACTTTCGGCAGAGAACATCCTTTTCTATACACACAGTCACAGGCTATTCTGGCAAGATCCTGGATTCCTTGTCAGGACAGCCCCGGAATACGCTTTACCTATACGGCAAGAGTTAAAGTACCAAATCAGTTTTTAGCTTTAATGAGTGCCGAAAATCCGCAACAGCGCAATAGCGAAGGAATTTATCAATTTAAACAAGATCACCCGATCCCTTCTTATCTTATGGCATTGGCTGTAGGAAATCTTACTTTTAAAAAGATAGATAATTTGTGCGGTGTTTATGCAGAACCTCAAATGATAGACAAAGCAGCTTACGAATTTTCCGATGTTGGCAAGATGGTTAAGGCTGCCGAAAGTCTGTATGGCAAATATTTATGGGGTCGTTACGATCTTCTGGTTCTGCCACCGAGCTTTCCGTTTGGTGGAATGGAAAATCCTGTTCTTACGTTCGCTACACCAACCGTTATTGCTGGAGACCGGTCCCTTGTAAATTTGATAGCACATGAACTGGCACATAGTTGGAGTGGTAATCTGGTTACCAATGCTTCTTGGAATGATTTCTGGCTTAACGAAGGCTTTACAGTTTATTTTGAGCGACGGATTATAGAGAAGTTGTATGGAAAAGAAGAGGCCAACATGCAGGAAGTTCTGGGCTATAAAGATCTGGAAAATGGCATAAGCGACTTTGGTCAAACACATCCGGACACCAGGCTGAATCTGGATTTAACAGACAGAAGTCCTGATGATGCCGTTACCGATATTGCATATGAAAAGGGATTTCTCTTTTTAAAAAATATTGAACTGGCAGTAGGCAGAGAAAAATTCGATAAATTTTTAAAGCATTATTTCTCTAAATACGCTTTCAAAAGTGTAACCTTAGAAGACTTCGAAAACGAGTTGAACAATTACTTAATAAAAGGCAATGAAAACTTAAAAACTGCAATTAATGCTTATGGGTGGATTTATCAACCGGGACTTCCTAAAAATGCAAAGCTTCCGCATAGCGCAAGATTTGATACCATAGATGCGTTAAGTGTGAACTTTTTAAAAGACGAGCTTCAAGCCCCTTTAAACAGAAATATTAAGAGTACAAATGAAAAGCTTTATTTTATCCGCTCATTACCCGATAGTATAAACATACAGAAACTTCAATACATTGACAGCGTTTTCCATTTTACCACATCGCATAACAGTGAAATACAATATGCCTGGTATTTATTAGGAATAAAAAAGAATTATCAACCGGTATATCCTTATCTGGACACTTTTCTGAATACCGTTGGACGGAGAAAATTCATAGAACCACTGTACGGTGAACTTCTGAAAAATAAAAAAGACAAAAAACTGGCCGAAGATTTTTATCAAAGAAATCGTCCGAATTATCATGCTGTCTCTACACGCACTATCGACAAACTATTTAATAAAAAATAAGAGTGGAAGAAGCTATATTTATTTTTAAAAACTATATACAGCAATCTGCTCCAATAGACGAAAGTGGGTTTGAACAATTAAGCAAATACTTAAAGTCTAAAAAAGTTGTAAAAGGCCAGCTTTTACTAAGAGCCGGCGAAGTTTGTAAGAATTCCTTTTTTACCGCCAAAGGGCTTTTACGGTCATATACTATAGATAAGCAGGGAAAAGAACACATTATCCAGTTTTCGCCGGAAGGTTGGCTTGTGGCAGACCGTAGCAGCTCATTCTTTAACGAACCTTCGTTTCTCTACATAGATGCCATAGAAGATTCGGATATTGTTTATATAGACAATCTGTTTTTTGACGAGCTGAGCAAACAGTGCAGTGATTTTTCATTGTTTAACATTAACTCTCTACATCATCACATCAAACAAATCCAGAATCGTGTTAATTTACTGCTGGGAGCCTCTGCCGAAGAACGATATCTGGATTTTATCAGATTATATCCCGAATTACTGATGCGAATCCCACAATGGATGATCGCATCTTATTTGGGAATCACGCCAGAATCTTTAAGCCGTGTTCGAAAAGAACTCTACCGGAAATGATGTTACTCATGAACTATGGACCATGGACTATAGACCACATACTATCACCCTCTTTCTTAACATACATCAATGCGTATCATCTTTTTCTGGTTTAACTTTGTAATACAAAAAAAGGAGATATCATGAAAACCAGAAAAATTGAAGCTGTTTTATCACCAAGAGATCCTCACATGGTAGGTGATGGATTCAGAGTACATAATTTTATTCCAAGCATGTATCCACTAAGCAGAGAAAGAATGAGCCCTTTCATTATGCTGGATTATAATTCTAAATTCTATTTTCCGCCAACCAACCAGCCAAGAGGT
The DNA here is from genome assembly GCF_040392825.1 of Pseudopedobacter sp. Classification (NCBI taxonomy): domain Bacteria; kingdom Pseudomonadati; phylum Bacteroidota; class Sphingobacteriia; order Sphingobacteriales; family Sphingobacteriaceae; genus Pseudopedobacter; species Pseudopedobacter sp. The sequence continues at coordinate 4,048 of NZ_JBEBVH010000106.1, read as the reverse complement.
GTAGATGTTCATCCGCACCGGGGTTTCGAGACTGTAACTATTGCCTACAAAGGCAGCGTTGCACATCATGACAGTGCGGGAAACAGCGGAGTTATTAAAGAAGGTGACGTACAATGGATGACTGCTGCTTCTGGTATTTTACACAAAGAATATCATGAAAAAGAATTTAGTGCCAAAGGTGGATTCTTCCAAATGGTACAGCTTTGGGTAAATCTGCCGGCAAAGGATAAAATGTCTGCTCCAAAATATCAGGAAATCACAAACGAAAATATAAAAAGGGTAACATTAGACAATCAAGATGGTGAGGTAGAAATTATAGCAGGAAACTACAACGGCATGAATGGTGCTGCGAGTACATTTACTCCAATCAACCTATTAAATGTCTCACTTAAAAAAGATGGAAAAGCAAATTTCAGTTTCCCCGAGAATTACAACACAGCACTCTTAGTTATCGAAGGAACAATTATCGTAAACGATTCAAGAAAAGTTGCCGGAGACCATTTTGTTTTGTTTGAAAATGAAGGCGAAGATTTTCAGATAGAAGCTATAGAAGATGCAAAGGTATTGGTATTAAGCGGTGAACCTATTAACGAACCAGTCGTATCTCATGGCCCGTTTGTGATGAATACCAGAGAAGAAATTAATCAGGCATTTGAGGATTTTTACGCAGGAAAATTCGGTAAGCTTTAATAATTATTAATTCATTATACAAAAAGCTGTTCGAAAGACAGCTTTTTGTATTTATACCCGTGTATCATAACAATCACAAAAAGCGTAAGGGTAATAAAACTTAAACTGTATGCGAATATGTTTGCCCTTCATGGTTATCGTTACAAGTTTAATGCTATTCTCATGTGCCAGTATAATTAACGGGCCGAATACACGAGTTCAAATTAATTCTGAAAACTCATTGAAAGTAGTCGTTCAGAATGATACCATTAATATCGATAAGTCCGCCATTATAAACCCCAGAAGAAGTTCACAAGCACTTTCATTAAAAATTATCACGCCTGACACGAGTTTTGTAAGCAATATTCAGCCTGTAAGCTCTCTTGCCTACTATTTTAATATTACGGCATTTGCAGGTTACGGCTTGGGATTTCTAGTAGACCGGTCAAAAGACAAAAGATACACCTATCCTATCAAACTTTGGGTAAAAGGTGATAAAATATATGATTACGATCATAAAAATCCCGAATTCGCCTTTAGTGGTATCATCAAGGTGACAGCCAACAATTTATTTGATTTTAATGATTTCCTTGAACCTTCTGTTTATTACGAAAGAAAGTTAAACAACTATTCTTCTTCTACCTTTGGCATCGGTGTTCCTGTCAATCAGTTTAACATTAGAAGAGCTCCAAAAGGCTTTAGGCTTGGCTACGAGCATAAATTCTATTTTCAAAACAAAGCACCATTCGGCCAATATATTGGTTTAGAATTTAGTCATCTTTGGATTAAGCACCTTGCCGAATTCGGCTTTATCAACGAAGATATAAAAAGAGAATGGACCGGGTTGTTTGGGCCCAATAATCAGAAATATGAAGAATGGGTCCAGGTACATAAGAAAACCTATACATTCAATGTAAAATATGGGTACCAGCAAAAAATCATTAATCGCTTTTTTATTGATCTTAGTGTGGGATTAGGTTTAAAAAACAGGGATATTAAACACACTGGCAGATCTAGACCCCAAGACGCTTTCCTTCAGCTTGGTTCGATATTTTCAATGAATACGCTGAAGTTAAAGAAGGAAACACCTGGAGAATGACGCTCCCTTTTAGCCTTAAATTAGGCTATAGCTTTTAATAGCTGACAAAAAGATATTCTAAAATTTATTTTGCCCCTTTACCTTATTTTCACAACTTCGCTTCCACTTAAATAGAAAAACAGATGTCAGATAAGCATATTTATATTGTTGCACAGGAATTGAGCATAGGAAGCAAACAAGTGAGTGCAACGCTTAATCTATTGGATGAAGGTGCTACTGTACCCTTCATTTCACGATATAGAAAAGAATTAACCGGCAGTCTGGACGAAGTTCAGGTCACTGCAATCAGAGACAGGGTACAACAATTAAGAGAACTGGATAAAAGAAGGGAAACCATCTTAAAGTCTATAGAGGAACAAGGTAAATTAACAGACGAGCTAAAGGCACAAATTGAAGCCGCAGAAACCATGTCTGTTCTGGAAGATATTTACCTGCCTTACAAACCTAAACGTAAAACCAAAGCATCTGTGGCCAGAGAAAAAGGTCTGGAACCTTTGGCGCTTTCTATTTTAGAACAGGATAAAAACTCACCGGAAGAAGAAGCCGAAGCTTTTATAAATGAGGAAAAGGGTGTTCAATCTGCAGCAGAGGCACTACAGGGTGCAAGAGACATTATTGCAGAAAATATAGCGGAAAATGCAGAAGCAAGGGCAAAAATAAGAGAACTGTTTTTACAAAAAGGCACTTTCAAATCAGAAGTATTTAAGGGTAAGGAAGAAGAGGGGATTAAATACAAAGACTATTTTGAATGGGAAGAACCTATCAGCTCTGCCCCTTCACATAGAATTCTGGCTATGAGACGTGGCGAAAAAGAACTGATATTGAAACTGGATGTGCTTCCCCAGGAAGAAGATGCCATTGAAATATTAGAAAGACAATTTATTATCGCCAATAATGCAAAATCTGCGCAAGTGCAACAGGCTCTGGAAGATGGCTACAAACGTCTGTTGCGTCCGAGTATGGAGACAGAAGTTCGTTTATTAACCAAACAGAAGGCAGATGAAGAAGCTATTTTGGTTTTTGCCGAAAATGCCAGACAGTTACTTTTAGCAGCTCCTATGGGTCAGAAAAATGTTCTGGCTTTAGACCCTGGCTTTAGAACCGGTTGTAAATTGGTTTGTTTAGACAGACAAGGAAAGCTTTTAGAAAATACTACTATTTATCCGCATACCGGTGCAGGACAACTTAAAGAGGCAGAACAAACGCTAAATTACCTGGTTAAAAAACACGAAATTGAGGCTATTGCTATCGGAAACGGAACAGCTAGCAGAGAAACCGAAGAATTTGCAAGAAAGCAAAATATTCCGAATGTACAGATAGTGATGGTAAACGAGAGTGGTGCTTCTATTTACTCGGCATCCGAAGTAGCCAGAGAAGAATTCCCAAATCATGATGTAACTGTTAGAGGAGCTGTGTCTATCGGCAGAAGGTTAATGGATCCTTTGGCAGAACTGGTAAAAATCGATCCAAAGTCTATAGGAGTGGGTCAGTACCAACATGATGTAGACCAGAATAAATTACAGACTTCGCTGGACGATACTGTAATTAGCTGTGTAAATGCCGTTGGCGTAGAATTAAATACAGCTTCTAAACAAGTATTAGCCTATGTATCCGGTTTAGGTCCGCAATTGGCTCAAAATATTGTCGAATATAGAAACACAAATGGTGCTTTTAAAAATCGGGCTTCATTAAAAAAGGTACCCCGTTTAGGAGAAAAAGCCTACGAACAAGCAGCCGGCTTTTTAAGAATCAGAAATGCGGAAAATCCATTGGATGCAAGTGCAGTACATCCGGAGCGCTATAATCTGGTTGAACAAATGGCTGGGGATCTAGGCTGTAAAGTAGAAGACTTAATGAAAAATGAGTCTATAAGAAAACAAATAGACCTAAAAAAATACATAACAGACGAAGTGGGTTTACCTACACTTCAGGACATCTTATCCGAGTTGGCAAAACCCGGCAGAGACCCTCGTGAGCAATTCGAAGCTTTTGCTTTCGCAGATGGTATAAATACGATCAGCGATTTGAGAATTGGGATGAAATTACCAGGTATCGTAACCAATATTACCAATTTCGGAGCTTTTGTTGATATAGGCGTACATCAGGATGGTCTCGTTCATTTAAGCCAAATGGCAGATCGCTTTATTTCTAATCCTAACGAAGTAGTAAAGGTACAACAGCGTGTTGAGGTAACCGTAACCGAAGTGGATATTACGAGAAATAGAATTGGATTATCTATGAAAGGAAATAGTCCGGTAAAAAAATCTGAAAAACAACAGG
>NZ_JBEBVH010000105.1:0-12803 GCF_040392825.1 Pseudopedobacter sp. | reverse complement strand
AGCATTACAGCATCAGGCGCAGGCGAAAGTAAGTGTGTACGATTTACGTACCGAGTTACTTGTGAACCCTGTTGGAATTGATGTGTCTGCTCCAAGGCTGGGCTGGAAGTTAAGCGGAGACGAAAGAGCTATTGTGCAAACAGCTTATCATGTATTAGTAGCATCTTCTAAAGATAAACTGGATCAAAATACAGGAGATCTGTGGGATTCCGGAAAGCAGAATTCGAATAACTCTATTCATGTTATTTACGCTGGTAAAGCTTTGAAAAGCAGAGCGGAAGTATTTTGGAAGGTAAAAGTTTACACCAATAAAGGAGAAAGCACCTGGTCTGAAAATGCTTCGTGGACAATGGGATTGCTTAACTACAAGGATTGGGCAGGTCGCTGGATAGGTTTCGATAAATATTTCCCGTCAGACAGTGAGGAAGAAGGAAAGTTGTCTGCCCGTTATTTCAGAAAGGAATTCAATACCCCTAAAAAGGTAAAAAAAGCTACAGCCTACATTATGGGTTTAGGGCTTTACGAATTGTATATCGATGGGAAAAAAGTTGGCGATCAGGTATTAGCGCCAAGCCCTACAGATTATACAAAAAACATTAAATACAATGTATTGGATGTAACTAATTTCCTGAATGAAGGAAAACATGCTATCGGCGTAATTTTAGGAAATGGTCGTTTTTATGCTATGCGTCAGGCGAAACCTTATAAAGTGAAAACTTTTGGTTTCCCTAAAATGTAAATGCAGGTAATAGTGACTTATGAGGATGGATCTTCCGAAACCTTAAAAACAGATAATTCATGGAAAGGAACTTCGGACGGACCAATTACTGCAAATAACGAATATGATGGTGAGAATTACGATGCCAGAAAAGAATTAAAAGGTTGGGCGAATGTAGGTTTTGACGACAAAAAATGGCTAAATGCCGATTATGTTCAGGAACCGGGAGGAGAGTATGAAGCTCAACTAAACGGCCATATGAAAGTAATGCAGGATATTGTTCCGGTTTCCATTGTTAAAAAAGCTGAAGGAAAATACATCATAGACTTTGGCCAGAACTTTTCTGGTTGGGTAAAAATGAGTGTAAGCGGAACAAGTGGTAGCAAGGTTACACTTCGTTTTGCTGAATCTTTACAAGATAATGGGGAGCTTTTTACCACAAATTTACGCGATGCCAAAGCAACCGACAATTACATTTTAAAAGGTGAGGGAACAGAAGAATGGGAACCTCGTTTCACTTATCATGGTTTCCGTTATGTGGAAGTTAGTGGTTACCCTGGTGTAGCAAGCAAAGCTAATTTTACCGGAAGATTGGTTTATGATGACATGCAGAATGTTGGAACTTTCGTTTCTTCGAATCCACTTTTAAATCAGATCCATAAAAATGCCTGGTGGGGCATAGCTTCTAACTACAAAGGAATGCCAGTGGATTGCCCGCAGAGAAATGAACGTCAGCCATGGTTGGGAGATCGTCCGGTAAGTGCTTACGGAGAAAACTTTTTGTTTGATAATGCGAACTTTTATATAAAATGGTTAGAAGATATTCGCCTGTCACAAAAAGAAGATGGCGCAATTCCGGATGTGGCACCTGCTTTTTGGAGATATTATAGTGATAACATCAGCTGGCCGGGGACTTATCTGCTTATTGCAGATATGCTTTATCAGCAAACCGGAGATTTAAGGATATTGCAAAAGCATTATCCAGCGATGAAAAAGTGGATGGATTATATGCAGTTCCGTTATACAGATAAAGACGGTATTATTACCAAAGATAGTTATGGAGATTGGTGTTTTCCACCAGCAACAATAGAAGCGGGAAGAGGAAAAATTGCTGATAAAAAATATCCAAGTGCTTTAATTTCCAGCGCCTATTATTACCATTTGTTACACATGATGTCTCGTTTCAGTATGCTGACGGGAAATGGGAAAGACCAGTCTTATTTTTTAGATCGGGCTGCTAAAATGAGGACTGATTTCAACAAGAAGTTTTATAATCAGGCAGGGTTTTACGGCAGTAATTCGCTGACAGATAATTTACTGGCCATGCACTTCGGTTTGGTAGAAGATGCCAACAAAGAAAAACTGGCAAACAGAATTGTGGAAATTGTAGAAAAAGAAAATAAAGGACATTTAAGTACTGGAGTAATCGGCACGCAATGGATTATGCGCACTTTAACCGATATGGGCAGAGTAGATCTGGCTTATAAAATAGCAACAAATAAAACCTATCCTTCCTGGGGATATATGGTAGAAAACGGTGCAACAACGATTTGGGAATTGTGGAATGGAAATACAGCACATCCTAAAATGAATTCTCAAAACCATGTGATGATGCTGGGTGATTTGCTGGTTTGGTTTTATGAGAATCTGGCAGGAATCAAATCTCAGGAAAATGCATTTCAAACTGTTGTCATGAAGCCAGAGGTAATTGCAGGTTTAGATCATGTAAATGCGAACTACAATAGTTTATACGGTAAAATAGAATCTAACTGGACAAAAAATAAATCTGCTTTTGAATGGAAAATTGTTATTCCAGCGAATGCAAAAGCTAAGGTTTATTTGCCTGCGAAGGATTTATCGTCCATTACAGAAAATAACAAAAAATTAAAAGACAATAAAGATATCAGGGTACTATCGGAAGAAGAGGGAAGCGTTCGGGTAGAATTAGGATCTGGTACTTATCAATTCAAAACTAAATTATAAACACTATGAAAAAGACATTAATTATTTTCTTTTTGAGCTTTTTAGCTGTAAATATAAAGGCTCAGGATAATACAGGGGAACAAAAGAAAGCTAACGATTGGGTAGCCGAATTGAAACTTAATAATGCAAAAAAAGAAGAGACAGTTAAAAATCTAATATTTAATCATCTCGTTGCTGTTAAAGACTGGCATAATAGTCATCCGGCTAGTACAGTTCCGGCAGGAATTAATCCGCGAACAGGGGAAAAGCTAAATGAATTACACCGCTCTATTATTGCAGATTCTGCTATGCCAGAAACGGTTCATAAAACTTTAATGGATGGTTTAAGACAAGAACTAACTCCGGAGCAGGTGATTTTTATACTGGATAAGTATACTATAGGTAAAGTGGACTTTACCATGAAAGGTTATAAAGCCATTGTACCGGACTTAACCGAGCAGGAGGAAAAGACAATCAGAACTTATCTGGAAGAAGCAAGAGAAATGGCTATTGACTATAAAAATATGAAGCAGATCTCTGTGATTTTTGAGATATACAAAGATAAGTCAGAAGCATATTTAAATGCGAATGGTAGGAACTGGAGACAGCTTTATAAAGATTATGTTAATAAAGTAAAGGCAGAAAAAGCAAAGAAATCAAATGAAAAGTAAGATAGCATTATCCGTTATTGTCAGTTTTTTATTCCTGTCAGGAGTACAGGCACAAAAAAAGAATGCATTATACAAATGGAGAAAAGGAATTATTAAAGATGAGTTTATATATGATAAGGCTCCTTTCCCTTCTTGTCATTCGGCAACTATTGCAGAAACGCCTACAGGATTAGTTTATGCTTTTTTTGGTGGAACACGTGAAAGGCATCCGGATGTAGAGATTTATGTTAGCCGCCAGGAAAATGGACAATGGCTGGCTCCAGTTTCAGCAGCTAATGGGATTCAGGAAGACGGAAAGAGATTACCAACCTGGAATCCGGTTTTATATCAGGTTCCAAATGGAGATTTGATGCTTTTTTATAAAATTGGACCAAAGCCGTCTGCATGGTGGGGAATGTTAAAAAGATCTAAAGATGGTGGAAAAACATGGTCGGCGGCAGAAAAACTGCCAAATGGATATATAGGCCCGGTTAAGAATAAGCCAGTTTTATTAAGTAACGGTAATTTAATTTGTCCTACGAGTACAGAGCATGATGGATGGAAGATTCATTTTGAAATTACTTCTGACTTTGGTAAAACATGGCGAAAGGTAGGGCCTTTAACCAGTGAAATAGCGGATATGAAAGCTATTCAGCCAAGTGTTCTGGATCATGGCAATGGAAAATTGCAAATTTTAGCAAGAACGCGTAACTGGGCAATAGCCGAATCATGGTCTTATGACAACGGTGAAACCTGGACTCCATTGAATAAAACCACATTGCCAAATAACAATTCAGGAACAGATGCGGTAACAATGAAAAACGGTAAGCATGTTTTGGTTTATAACCATGTTTTGCCACCAAAGGATAATCCGAAAGGAGCCAGAACACCTTTAAATGTAGCTGTGTCTAAAGATGGAATTAACTGGGATGCTGTTTTGATATTGGAAGATTCCCCAATCAGCCAATACTCTTATCCGGCAGTTATCCAGACAAGTGATGGTTTATTGCATTTCGCATACACCTGGAGACGCGAAAAAATGAAACATGTAGTTGTTGACCCGAAGAAATTAAAAGCGAGACCAATAAAGAATGGTATATGGCCAAATGTTAAAGGCTATACATTACCAACTTTAGAAACTTACAAAGCAGAGGAGGAATAGTAGGATTGATTAACCGCAAAGTACACGAAGAATGCGTAACGTGATTAGATAAAGTTTGAAGTCCGTTACGTAAAGCAGGACGCTTTTTGGTTAGATTTTAATAAATATATATGTCGATTAATAGGATTTTAAAAGTTAGTTTCCCTAATAAGCTAATTTTTGGAAATGGTGTGATGACGCAGTTGGCTGAAGAAACTATTCAGCTTAATTGCAAAGAGGTAATATTGTTGACAATTAAGCCTTTGCAGTCGCAATTGGCTGGTTTTATTGACGAGTTACAGAAAAATAATATTGTTGTTATAACTGATACGAGTATCGAGCAGGAGCCAACATTTTCTGATTTCAGAAGAATATTGAGCGAGCTGAAAAACTCAAATGCTGATACAGTAATTGGTATTGGGGGGGGAAGTGTGTTGGATGTTGCCAAATTGGTTGCTGCGCAGTTAGACAATACACAAACTTTAGAAGAAATTGTTGGAAATGGCTTATTGAAAGGCAGAAATAAACGATTGATCTGTGTGCCGGCGACATCCGGAACAGGTAGTGAAGTTTCTCCGAATGCCATTTTAGTTGATGATGAAAATCAGAAAAAAGGAATTATCAGTCCTTATCTGGTGCCGGATATGGTTTATGCAGATCCGTTGCTTACTTTGAGTTTACCCGCCTCCATTACAGCAGCTACGGGATTAGACGCGTTAACTCATTGCCTGGAAGCTTTTACGAATAAGTTTTCGCAACCATTTATAGATATGTATGCCTTTGAGGGGATGCGCTTGATTGCTTCAAACTTAGAAGAAGCCGTAAAAAATGGTCAAAATAAAGAAGCAAGAAGTGAGGTAGCTTTGGGAAGTATTCTTGGTGGTTTTTGTTTAGGTCCGGTTAACACAGCAGGAGTACATGCTTTATCCTATCCTTTAGGCAGTATGTTCCATCTACCACACGGATTGTCCAATGCATTGCTTTTGCCTTACGTTATGGAATTCAACTATACTGCAAATCCAAAAAAATATGCTGAGGTGGCTATTGCTTTGGGGTGCAGAAGAGAAAATACAGATGAAGAAACCGCTGTGGCAGGTGTCGCTAAAATAAAAGAGCTGATACAAGCATGTGGCATTCCAGCCAGATTAAGGGACTTAAATATCCCACAGGAAACCATTCCACAAATGGCAGAAGATGCCATGCAGATTACCAGATTGCTGGTGAATAATCCGAGAGAGATAACGTTAACGGATGCTATTTCCATTTACAATGCTGCCTATTAAAATGAAAGAAAATCAAAAAACAAAAGAAACAATTGTTCCGGTAGTAGCTCCGTTGAATAAAGATTTAAGCCTGGACAGGGATGCTGTAGCTAAGATTTTTTCTTATTTATACAGTAACAATGCTATTCCATTTATATTAGGGACTACGGGCGAATCAGCCTCGCTCTCTAATAGCTTTAAGGAAGAATATCTAAGGGCAGGTGTAGAGAATAAGCCGGCAGATAAGAAATTGTATGTTGGTATTTCTTCTAATATATTGGAAGACTCGGTAGCATTTGCACATTTAGCTTACGATTTAGGAATAGATGCTGTAGCGGCAACATTACCAACTTATTATAAACTGTCTGACGCTCAAATAGGAAAATATTTCTTGCAGCTGGCAGAGGAAATCCCAACCGATCTGGTGGTTTACAATATTCCGGCAACAACTCATATGTCTATTCCGTTAGAGTTATTGGATGAATTGAGTTATCATCCCAAAATTGTTGGAACAAAAGACTCGGAGAGAAGTATAGAACGATTAGATAAATCACTGGAACTTTGGAAAGATAGAGCAGATTTTAAGCACTATATGGGTTGGGCCGGTCAGTCGGCCTATGCGTTAATTAATGGCAGTGATGGTATTATACCAAGTTCAGGAAACTTTGCACCTGCTATTTACAGCCAAATGTGCACTGCGGTAGAACAAGGTAATTTTGATTTAGCCCATGAATTGCAAAAACAATCTGATGTATTAGGTTCTTTATATCAGGCAAATAAATCTTTGGGCGAATCTCTCTGGGGACTAAAAGTCTTGATGAGGGAGCTGTCTTTATGTGATCCTTATATGATGCCACCTTTATACGAATTAAGTAAAGCAGAGGAAGTGAAATTAATAGAAGCATTCCAGGAATTAATTAACAGAGAAAATATAAAACTGAATATAGCAAGTCATGTTTAAGCCTATTATAGGAATTACTATGGGTGATCCGGCGAGTATAGGTCCGGAAATAGCTTTAAAAGCGGTGTTAAATCCTCATATTCACGAAATATGCAAACCTCTTATTGTTGGTGATGCAACCGTTTTTAGAAATATAGCAGAAGTATTGAGTATTGATGTAAAAATCAATAGTGTTCAGCAAGTTGCAGAGGCTAAATTTGAATTAGGCACTGTAGATATTTTTGATTTACAAAACACCAATTTATCTAAAATAACGTTTGGAGAAATATCAGCCGAAGCTGGCAATGCATCGTTTGAATCGGTAACAAAAGTTATAGATCTGGCGCTTAAAGGCGAAGTAGATGCAACAGTTACAGGCCCAATAAATAAGAAATCTGTTAACGAAGCAGGCCATCATTTTGCCGGGCATACAGAAATTTACGCGCATTATACCAATACAAAGAAGTATGCGATGCTTTTGGTAGAAGATAATCTAAAGGTTATTCATGTTTCTACGCATGTGTCTCTGCGTCAGGCTTGCGATTTGGTAAAAAAAGAACGGATACTTGAAGTAGTAGAGTTGTTGCAAAATGGACTAATCAGTTTAGGGGAAAAGAATTTAAAAATAGGCATTGCTGGTTTAAATCCGCATGCGGGAGATTCTGGTTTGTTTGGAACAGAAGATGATCAGGAAATCCTTCCTGCTGTAGAGGAAGCAAAAGAAAAAGGTTTTGACGTAGAAGGTCCCGTTCCTGCCGATACCTTATTTGCAAAAGCAGCTACCGGTTATTATGGTGGAATTGTGGCAATGTATCACGATCAGGGACATATTCCATTCAAATTGTCTGGTTTTAAATGGAATCCGGAAAAGAAGCAAATGGATAGCGTAAAAGGGGTAAATATCACTATGGGGTTACCAATTATCAGAACATCTGTAGATCATGGCACAGCGTTTGAAATTGCTGGGAAAGGTGTTGCCAGTCCGGATGCTATGATTCTGGCTATTGAGTCGGCAGTACAGTTATCAAAAAATAAATAACCAATAATGACATCTATTTTAGTAATTGCAGATGATTTAACCGGAGCGGCCGAAATTGGAGGTATCGCACTTCGATATAATTTGACGGTAGATATAGTCCATAAATTGGACAGTACATTACAGTCGGATGTACAAATCCTTAATACTAATACAAGATCATTAACATATGAGGAGATCATTCCGCATTTACAAAATGTCACTAACGGAATAAAAAAAGATGCATATCAATTTATCTATCTGAAATTCGATTCTGCGTTGCGGGGAAATATCAAGATTCAGGTTGACTTTCTAAAAGAACAACTGAATTATAAGTTGGCTGTATTTTGCCCTGCAAATCCGGTTTTTGGTCGGATAATTAAGAATGGTGAATATTATATAAACGATAGACTGATTAACGAAACCAGTTTTTCTGAAGATCCCGAATTTCCAATCCAAAAAAGCCATGTGTTGGATATCTTAAATGCCCCTGAATGGGAATTGGTTAAAAATGTGCAGCAATCGCAATTAGAAACCGGATGTGCTGTTGTCGAAGTATCAACTCATAAGGAGTTAGATCAGTTGGCAGAAAATGTTCAATTTTCAAATTTAATGATTGGAGGCTCTGCATTCTTTAATGCTTTGCTTCACCAGCAGTATACACAGTTTAAGAAGGGTTTCAGAGAACATATTGAACTAAATCACCCTGTCTTATTTGTTTGCGGTTCTGCTTATAAAAATAGTAGTGAGCAAATTAAAAAAGTTAAACCCGATTATTTGGTCTATTTTGATAATAATGACTCCATAGAAAAGTTACGTGACGAGCTATTAAATAAGATCAGAGAGCGATCAAAAGTCATCTTTGCAGTTTCTCCGCAAACGAAAGGTTCTGCAGCAGAAATCCGAAAAAAAATGGCCGGAATTGTTGGACAGGTTTATCACAATACGGAGGTCTGCGAGCTCGTTATAGAAGGTGGCGCTACATCTTACGAAATTTTAAACGAATTAAACATAAAGACTGTTACTCCCGTACAAGAGATAGGCCTGGGCCTTATTAAAACCATGGTAACAGACAAAAAACTTTTTATTACTCTGAAGCCGGGGAGCTATCCCTGGACAAAAGAATTGTGGAAGTTCTGATTCTTCAGTTAAGCTAAATTTATAATGACTAAACCTATTTTAAGCGTTCTGGATTACGGAATTATTATTGCTGTATTGTTAATAACCCTGTATTTCGGTTTAAAATACGCTAAAAACCAAAAGACAACAGAAGCCTACTTTTCGGCAAAAGGGAGAGTGCCGTCGTGGGCAATTGGTATGTCTTTGCTGGCTACTTTAATCAGTAGTGTTACCTTTTTAGGATATCCGGCAGAAGGATATTCGCACAATTGGATTTTATTGGTACAGGGATTAATGGTGCCTATTGTACTGCTGGGTACTGTTTGGTTTATTGTGCCACTTTACAGGAAAGTAATAGGCTTAAGTACTTACGAGTATTTCGAAAAGCGTTTCGGAAGCTTTGCCCGCTATTACAGTTCTATTGCCTTTGTATTGAGACAATTCTCCGGAATGGGGACTGTTTTATATCTTTTAGCGGTTGCTCTGTCAAGTATGACCAATATCAGTACCTACTGGGTAATTATCGTTGTCGGACTAATTATAGTTACGGTTAATCTGTTGGGTGGGATTGAAGCTGTTATCTGGCTTGATGTATTTCAGGGATTTATGTTGTTTGCCAGCGGTATCTTGTGCCTTCTGGTTATTATCTTTTCTGTAAACGGAGGGTTACCAGAGGTTTGGAGGGTTGCAACAGAAAATGGTCGTACAGGATTTGGTCCTTATGATCTGGATTTTACCAGACTGACTTTTGTTGTAATGGCAATTAACGGCGCTTTTTATGCCATTCAGAAATATGGTACAGATCAAACAGTTATTCAGAGGTATCTTACTGCTAAATCTGATAAATCTGCAATCAGAGCATCTTTATTAGGAATCTTATTAACGGTTCCGGTTTGGTCACTGTTTATGTTTATTGGTACAGCGCTTTTTGTCTACTACACACAAAATAGCTTACCGGGTGAAGTAGGCCCAAATAGTGTATTCCCTTATTTTATTATGAGCGAATTGCCAATGGGAGTGGTAGGATTTATTTTAGCAGCAATGATTTCTGCGGCAATCTGTAGCCTAAGTGCAGATTTAAATTCCTTAGCTGCGGTTGGTATTGAAGACTATTATAAAAAGATAAAACCAAATAGTGTAGATAATGAATATCTGGTAGCCAGTAGATGGATGGTCGCTATTTCTGGGCTAATTTCTGTCATTATAGGATTTGTAGATGTGCATTTAGGAAGCGAAAGTATATTAGGCATAATCTTCACGCTGTATGCTATTTTTTCCGGTGGAATAGTTGGAATATTTTTACTGGGAGTTTTCTCATCAAGAGCAAATAGACAAGGCTTGAATATAGCCATAATTGTCTGTATAATTTTTACTGCGTATGCTTTTTTAACGAGTACCGAAATAGATTTTGGGGGTAAGACATTTTTAATTCTGGATTTTGGAGAGCTCAATTTTACACATAATAAATTGATGCTGGGTGTTTATAGCCATTTGATTGTCATTGGTGTTGGATACGTGGCGAGCTTGTTTTTTCCAAAACCAGAACTAGATCAAAATTTATTGTATAGTGGCTGGAAAGCTTCAAGAAAGGCACAGAAAGAAAAGGAGCTGTATCATGAATAAGATATTTTTTGCGTTTTTAATAAGTTGCGCGATTGTATTACAGGTTTTTGGGCAAAGTTCTGATAGTCAGTATAAAAAACCATTGAAAGAAGTGATTAAACTTCTCGAAACACGTTATAATATTACCATTAAATACAATGAAAATCAGGTTGAGGGGAAATGGCTGAACTATGCCGAGTGGCGATTTAGGTCGGATGTAGATGAAACACTTCGCAATGTGTTGTCTCCGCTGGATTTGAAGGTAAATAAGGAAGGAGAAGGCCGATATAAATTAAAAGAGTACGAATATTACAGATGGGAAGTAAAAGACGGTTGGGATTATCTGGATAAATTAGCAAGCCGTTATCATAATAAAGAATCGTGGGAAGCCAGAAAAGCACAGATAAGACCAGAATTATATAAAGCATTAAAATTATCACCTCTTCCTGAAAAGCCAAAATCAAAAATTATTCTTACTCCGAAAAGATTATTTGAAGGTTATTCTGTAGAGAACTTTGCTTTGGAAATTATGCCGGGCTTATATGTTAATGGTTCTGTTTACAGACCTCTCAATTATAAAGGTAAAACTCCGGTAGTACTGAGTCCGGATGGACATTGGGGCGGTCATCGTTACAGAAAGGATGCGCAGATTCGTTTTGCTATGACTGCAAAACTAGGTGCAGTAGCAGTAAGTTACGATCTGTTTGCCTGGGGAGAATCGTTATTGCAGTTTAAATCTGAAGATCATAGACGAAGTTTAGCTTTAACCGTTCAAACTTTGGGAGCTATCCGTATTCTGGATTATATATTAGAAGATAAGAATATCGACAAAACAAGAGTCGGAATATGCGGAGGATCAGGAGGTGGAAGTCAGGCTGTATTGATGGCTGCTTTAGATCCCAGAATCAATTTAAGTATTCCGGTAGTTTCTTTATCGTCTTATTTTTATGGTGGTTGTCCGTGTGAAAGCGGTTTACCCATACACAGCGTTGCTGGCGGAACAAATAATGTTGAACTGGCAGCAATGACGGCACCAAATCCGCAATTGGTTATATCGGACGGGAAAGATTGGACTGCACATATGCCACAACACGATTTCCTGTATTTACAAAAAATCTATGGTTTTTATGGTAAAAGGGATAATGTGAAAAATGTCCATTTACCAGAAGATGGACATGATTTTGGTTATTCTAAACGTAAACCAGTATATAACTTCCTAATAGAACATTTCAAATTAAATCCTAAAAGCCTGAAAGAAGCAGATGGAAATTACGACGAATCTTCTATTACCATAGAGAACAAGGAAGCTTTATATACTTTCGGCCCGAATGGGGAGAAACTTCCTAAGAATGCTATTCGCGGATACGAGAATCTGGAAAAATTATTTTAGGCTTATATGGATTTTTTAGACCTATAACTTTCAACTTTCGACTTATAACTTACAAGCTATGGAACAAAATAGGAGAGATTTTTTAAAAGTATCCGCACTATTTGGTGCAAGTTTAGTTTTACCTAACGATCTAATGGCTTTTGCTGCCACAAATCAACGCTATAAAATAGCGGTAATAGATTTAATGATTTTAAAACGTCAAAAGCTTAGCGCATTCGATCTTACAAAGCAGATAGGAGCAGACGGTCTGGAAGTGGATATGGGAGGTCTGGGTAACCGAGAGACTTTTGATAGCAAATTGTCTGACCCTGCTACCAGACAGGAATTTCTTTCTAAGGCCAAAGAATTGAATATAGAGATTTGTTCTTTAGCCATGACCGGATTTTATGCGCAGTCTTTTGCCACAAGACCAACTTATCACCAAATGGTAGGCGATTGCCTGAGAACCTGTCAGCAAATGGGAGTTAAAGTAGCGTTCCTGCCGCTAGGAATTCAGGGAGATTTAGTGAAGAATCCGGAACTTAGGCCAGCTATTGTAGAAAGGTTGAAAGTGGTAGGAAAAATGGCCAGAAAGGCCGGTGTTGTTGTGGGAATAGAAACTGCGCTTAATGCTACGGAGGAAGTGAAACTGCTTAAGGAAATTGGTTCTAAAAATATTCAGGTCTATTTCAATTTTTCTAATCCTTTAAAAGAAGGCCGTGATTTAATTAATGAACTTAAAATTCTAGGTAAAAAGCGCATATGTCAAATCCACTGTACAGATGAAGATGGCGTTTGGTTGGAAAATAATAAGCGTTTGAATATGTACAAAGTAAAAGAGGCGCTGGATAATATGGGCTGGAAAGGCTGGTTGGTTATAGAGCGTTCCCGTGATGCGAGTTTATCTCCAAGGGCTGTGAAAGAAAACTTTGGGGCCAATACTGCTTTTATGAAAAAGGTTTTTCAGGAGAAATAGATGGTGACGTCAAAAACACAGATTGCCTCGTCATGCTTTCTCGCAATGA
>NZ_JBEBVH010000104.1:0-12903 GCF_040392825.1 Pseudopedobacter sp. | reverse complement strand
TGCTACTGCAAGTGATAATGCGGTATTTTCTTCCAATACACTGGAATGGAATGTTGGAGTCGCTGTTGGCACTACTAAAAGTGTAACTTTCAGGGTTAGAGTTAATGACGACCTTACCGGTGTTGCATCTATTAAAAACAGAGCGACCATTACAGACAGCGATAATCCGTCTGATCCTCCTAAAAACCCGGAATCTCCGGAAACAGACACAGACCAGATAACAAGTTACGCCGTTAGCAAAACACTGGTAGCAGGTCTGAACGGAAATGGAAAAATAGAACCAGGAGCCGAGTTAACTTATGCAATAACTGTGACCAACAAAGGTAACGTGTTACTGAATAATATAGCTATAGAGGACATTTTTCCTACCGGCACTCTATATATAACGGGTAGTGCAGACAATGCAGGTATCCTTGATGGCAATACGTTAAAATGGAATATAGATATTCCTGTCGGAATTACTCCAAAGGCAGTATCTTTCAAAGTAAAGGTAAATACCGATCTCACTTTGATTCCTTCTATAAGTAACACTGCAACTATTACGGATGATACTCCGCCAACAGATCCTGCAGAACCAAATCCAAAACAGGCGAGTACCCCTAATTATGACACGGAACAAAATGCTAGTTTTGAGGTAACCAGCAGTATTCAATCTTCAGATCCAAGTGGTAATGCAACACCTAATTCTGAATTAACCATAACAATAAGTGTAGAGAACAGAGGTAATGTGGCTTTAAATAATGCTATAATAGAAAATCCATTACCTGCCTATACGACATTTGTAAACGGTTCGGGAGGTGTATATGATCCTTTGACTGATAAAATAATACTTAACATCCCATCTATAGCTGTTGGCGCCACAGAGACTGTGACATTTAAAGTCAAAGCCGATGGCAACCTTAGCAATGTTAGCACAATTAATAATTTTGCAGTAATAACAGCAAACTCAGTTTCTAAAACAACTTCTGCAAGCATCCCGGTTACCTGTCCAAACAGAGCATCTGTTGCTACTATTACGGTACCCGGAAACAATAATACCATATGTGTTGGCAGTAGTGGTACAGCTACCATTACCGTAACATCCAATGACAATTTAACCGACCCTGTCTATTATTTATTCGACAGCGATAACATACTGGTTTATAGCAATACTACGGGAATATTCACTGTAAATGTATCTGCCGGAATAAGCTATACATATAGTGCCGGAATAAGCGCCAATGGTTATTGCGAAACATTGGCCGGTGACAGGAAAAGTATCACATTCTCGGTGAGTAATTTACCTTCTGCCCCAACCGTTGCCGCTACTTCCCTAACCGTATGTCCGAATACGCAAGCTACGTTATCCGTTTCAAACCCGGTACCGGGAATAACATATAACTGGTATGACGCTCCAGTCAACGGCACTTATTTAGGTAGTAACGAAAACTTTATAACAGGCAACATCAGCGCAACAACAATCTTTTATGTAGAAGCTGTAAATGCAACGCAATGTGCTAGCGCCAGCAGAACTGCTGTTACAGTAAATACATATACAAGTCCTGTTGCTCCTGCTACTGTAAACATCACAAACGGACCTTTATGCGCTGGATCTACAGCTGCACTTTCTGTAGACAATCCGATAACAGGAATTACTTACAAATGGTATACAGGTTCTGCTGGTGGAAGTGCCGTTTATGAAGGCAATATGATTAACATTGTCAATATAACAGGTAATACCACACTATATGTTGAAGCTGTCAATCAAAATAACTGTGTTAGCAGTACAAGAACACAGGTAGATATTTCTGTACTTCCTGTGCCTGCACCTCCTGCAAAAATAGATATCACAAATGGCCCTATTTGTTCAGGTTCTGCGGCAACACTGGCTGTAAATAATCCGGATGCAGGCACCACTTACAGATGGTACACTGTTCCTAACGGCGGGAGCCATTTACACGAAGGTAATACTTACACCACAAATAGTCTGAATAGCGATCTGATATTATATGTAGAAGCTTTGAATGGTAATTCTTGTATTAGTGCGACCAAAACATCTGTAACAGTAACCGTGTTGGCAAGACCTACAGCACCAGCGACCGTAGCTGTAAGCAATGGCCCTGTTTGTGCAGGCACAACAGCTACATTGTCGGTTGAAAATCCGGTTCCGGGAGTAACCTACAGATGGTATACTGATGCTATTGGAGGTACTTCTATACATGATGGAAATACCTATACTACCGGCAATCTAATCAACAACACTACTTTCTTTGTTGAAGCTGTAAATGCAAATTCTTGTACAAGTACCAGCAGAACAACAGTTAATGTAACAGTACTTCCACGACCAGATGCACCGATATCTGCGAGTGTTACCAACGGCCCCGTTTGTGCCGGTTCTGCAGCCATACTTTCTGTAGATAATCCCGCAAATGGAATTACTTACAGATGGTATACCAGCTCTGCCGGAGGAACTTCAATTGGCGAAGGTAATATCTTCACTACGGGTAATTTAAACGACAATATCATTTTCTATGTAGAAGCTGTAAATGCAAATTCCTGTACCAGTGCAGCAAGGACGCCTGTTCCTGTTACCGTAGTTCCAGGTTTAAATATTCCTGTTGTAAGCGTCCAAAGCAAAACTACAAACAGCGTTACGTTTAGCTGGAATGTCGTAGCAAATGCCACTGGATACGAAATTTCAGTAAACAACGGCCAAACATGGTCTGCTCCAAGCTCTGGCAACACCGGAACAACCCACACATTCCCGGGATTAAAACCTGCAGAACAAGTATCAATTTCTGTTAGAGCTATCGGAACAACGGCCTGCCAGACGAGTGGCGCATCTGCGGTACTAACTGCTGGTAGCGACAACCCTCTTGGTAACGAAGTATTTATTCCGAATACATTTACACCGAATAATGACGGTCAAAATGACTATTTCCTAATCTATGGGAATACAATAAGCACCATGAACATGAGAGTGTTTAATCAGTGGGGACAACTTATATTCCAGTCTAACCAGCCTACAGTTGGATGGGATGGAAATTATCAAGGTAAAGCCCAACCTTCCGCAGTGTATGTATATCAGGTTGATATCAATTTCAATGATGGAAGCAAAACATCTAAAAAAGGTACCGTGACTTTGATCAGATAAGATCAAAGTCCGGATTACCGGATTTTTATTCAAACACTTTAACAAAAATCTCATGAGAACGAATAAAATAAAACTAACGATATTCTTGCTTATCTCGCTTTGTTCTGTATCAAAAGCGCAGGTAGACCCCCATTTTTCTCAGTATTACGCCTATCCCCTGCTACTTAATCCTGCACTTACCGGTGTAGTAGATGGCGATTACCGCATAGCAATAAATGCAAGACAACAATGGGGCTCGCTAAATAATGCCTATTATACCGGAGCTGCTTCATTTGATATGGCTCCTACTAAAAATCTTTCATTTGGTGCAACGGTAATGAACCAGAAGGCCGGTGAAATAGACTTCAATTATTTGACAGCTCTTGCTTCTGCAGCATACCGGATTAAGCTGGGTTCGGAAGGAAACCAAATATTAAACTTTGGTTTACAGGCTGGAATCATAAACAAGAGCTTTGATGCATCCAAAGCAACATACGGCAATCAATACGACCCCGGAACAGGCTATAACAATGGAATTCCTAATTATGAAAATGTGGCCTCACACTCTTCCTTCTCTCCAGATATCAACGCTGGTTTAATGTATTTTGATGGTACTCCGAACAGAAAGGTAAATATCTTCGCAGGAGCCAGTATTGCACATTTAACCAGACCTGTAGATAAATTTCTGGGAAATAAGGAACGTATCCCTATGAGATATACCGTTCATGGAGGAGCCAGACTAAAGGTTTCGGAATTCATAGGCATTACACCAAACGCCTTATATATGTCTCAGGGTAATGCCCATGAAACTTCCGCAGGTGCTTATGCAAATTTCATGGTCAATTCCGACACAGACATTCTATTCGGAGGAAATTATCGTTTCGAAAGTACAGCGATTGCCTTTCTGGGTTTACAAGTCAAGAATATGGTTTTGGGCCTAAGCTATGACATGAATACAGCTTCTGTCAAAAACATTTCACGAGCCAATGGTGGCCTGGAAATATCGCTTTCCTTCACAAGCAGGAAAGGGATTGTTGGTCCTAATTTCTTCTGCCCAAGATTGTAATCTAAAAACTTACTGACATGAAAATTCAAAAATTAACCGCCATATTTAGTTTTTTTGTCCTAAACGCGTCTGCCCAATTTGTACCAGATTACAAAAGAGCTGCCGATGTTTATTTCCAGAATCAGGAATATTATGCTGCATCTGAATACTACAAAAAAGCATTGAATATTTCTAACGACAGCGTTGGAAATTTAATTTTACCCTACACTCCGGAAAGTAAAACTAAAGCATCAAAAAAGCAAAACACCGAAGTTGAGCAAATGGTATTCAATTTAGCTGAAAGCTACAGAATATATAAAGACTATCAGAATGCCGAAAAATGGTATGCAATTGCTAAAGATTTTAAAGAAGAAAAATATGCTTTAAGTCCTTACTGGTACGCCGTTTCTCTGAGAGCTAATAATAAATACGAAGAAGCCATACAAGCTTTTGGGAACTTTATTAAAAATTATCAGGGTGACCAGAACGTTATCGCTCAGGCAAAGCGGGAAATCGAAAGCAGCAAGTTTGCATTAAGTGAAATGAAATATCCCCGTCTGGCCACATTAAAGCAGCTTCAGGCTCCGCTTAACGCAAAAGGGTCCAATTATGCACCCGTAATACAGAACAATTTAATGTACTTCACTTCGTCGAGACCTCTAAACGTTTCGAAGAAGACAGAGGTTCTGAGCTCAGGCAGTTCTAAAGTTAAGAAAAAAGAATCTCCATATATTAATGCCATTTATAGTGTTGAAAGGGCGAATATATCCGGAGATAATATTAACATAAACAAAGTAGATTTGGGTTTGGCGGCTACGGAGAACGCAGCGATTGCCTTGACACCCGACGGAGGAAGGGCATTTTTCACCAAGTGGGACACAAAAGAAAATACAAAAAGTATTTACACTGCTGTAAAAATGGGCGAAAAATGGTCTAATCCCGAATCTGCAGGCATTCAGATTAATATTAAGGGCTATAACTCTATACAGCCATTTATTACCCCTGATGGAAAATATCTGATTTTTTCTTCTGACAGACCCGGAGGGCAGGGAAAGTATGATCTTTGGTTTGCTCCTGTGAGAGCCGATGGTTCTTTAGGACAGGCGCTTAATTTAGGTGAAGAAATAAACACTACCGGAGACGAACAAGCCCCTTATTATAACTCCAGAAACAAAGCCTTGCTATACAGCAGCAATGGCAGAGTTGGTTTGGGGGGATATGATTTCTACGAGTCTAAAGGAGATTTTTCCACCTGGTCTGCTCCGGAAAACTTGGGCTTCCCTTTCAACTCCGCTAAAGATGATATCTATTTTACCGCTACAGACGGAAATGGGCATGAAGGGTTTATCAGTTCTGACAGAGAGTCTGTATGCTGTCTGGAATTATTTCAGGTGAAGCGTGAGTTCATCAATCTGAAAGGCACATTATTAGATTGTGAAACCGGAAAACCCGTAGAAAAAGCTAAAATTAGTTTAACCGATTCATTAAATAACACCACTAAAGAATTAAGTGCCGGACTAAACGGAGAATATACATTCGCTCTTGATGCTCCAAGACCAATAAAAATCACCGTAGAAAAAGAGGGATACTTTACCAAAACAATAAGATTTTCCCGTCAGGACCTGGCAAAGGCTGATACTTTGCTAAATCCTAACCTTTGCCTGACCCCGCTGGTAATAGATAAACCAATCGTTCTGAAAGACATCTATTACGAATTTAACAGTGCCGAATTAACGCCTATGTCAGCTCAGGCGCTTGATATACTGGCTGATATTATGGCAGACAATCCCAAAATCGCCATTGAATTGAGCTCACATACCGATGCAATAGGAAGTGATGCATACAATTTAGATCTGTCGCAAAGAAGAGCTCAGTCTTGTGTAGATTATCTTATAGCAAAGGGTACAAGTGTTGATAAAATACAGGCAAAAGGATATGGCGAAAGCATGCCTATAGCGCCAAATACCATAAATGGAAAAGACAATCCGGAAGGCAGAGCACTCAATAGAAGAACAGAATTTAAAGTAATCAAAAAATAATCATGTTCTTCTATACCGGCTTTAAAAAGCTGAAAGGATATTTAAAAAATATCCGGTGGGAAATCGATTATGCTATTATAATCATAGAATACACTTTAGTTATTTCGCTTTTCTACTGGTTAATAAACATCTGAAACCAACACTAAAATGCACCAGGTTTAAGTCAGAGAGTGTCGTATGATCAACAAAAAGATCAACGGCACTCCATTTTAACCTGTCACCGCCTAAAACCTTAAAGCCATGAAAAAAACCTTACTCTCATTTGCAATTTTTGGACTCCTGTTTTCTCCAAAAATGTTCGCAGCAGTTGACCCTGCAAATGTTGCCACCCAATTTATTTGTAATGGAGAAAACATTAAAATCCCTAATGCTGCAGCGGGAACAACTTACGAAATTTCATATAGTGCAAATCCTACACCTACTCCAAATGACCCGATAACTCCGACTGTAGGTCCCAGTGAAACTACATTTGCTCCCAAAGGAACCGGATATTATTATATAGCAGTTAAAAATTCCACTACGAATTGTATCTCAGACTGGCAGGAAATTCCCGTTTACGTATTAGACCCTTTGACAATTAGTCCTACTGTTGCAGATTATTGTGGTCCTAATGCTTCAACAACTACATTTACAAGTACTGTTAGTGCAAAAGATCAAAACGCACAGGATGCAAATATTGCCTACCAGTGGTATAGTGTAGATAATACAAGCAGCGCAGAGACAAAGATTACAGGAGCAACAAATGCCACCCTTGTTCCCGTAGCTACCACGGCCGGAGTCTATAAGTATAAATTAAAATATGCTTATTATTTTAACAATAAATACTACTGTGCCGGAGATAGCGGCGTTCTTAATGTTACGGTTAGCGATTTACCAACTAAACCGACTATAACCATTGAAAGTCCGGTGTCTGGTATTTAATTAATGCTGAGGTTTTGTCTAAGATATTTTCTCACCCATACCCTGCTACTCTTTACCATAGCGGGGTATGCCCAATTAAACAATACCGCCCAACCAATAAAAATAACCAAAGGTTCGTCTCTGACATTAAAGGCAAATACGAAAAATGCACAGCATTTTCAGTGGTTTAAAGACGGTACTCCAATTCTAAATGCAGTTTTAAACAGCTATACGGTAAGTGATGCAGGGCTTTATACGGTAATTGCATTTAACGCTACAGATTGTTCTTCTGAAATTTCTGATCCTATTTCAATTATTGTAGAACCTAAACAAACATTATTGGCCGATATCAGCATTGTTAAACTGACCGAACTTACAAGGATAAAAATAAATGATGCGGTAACTTATACATTAAAAATAAACAATAAAGGACCCGAAATTGCAAACAATATAGTTGTAGAAGATCCTTTACCAGATGGATTAGAATTTGTAGAAATTCCTTTTGTTACCGGAGTTAACAGCCAATTTAACTCTGCTAAAAACACAGCCACCTGGGAAATTAAACAGCTAAATAAAGGTGAGAGCTTAGATTTAAAACTGGTTGTAAAAGCCATAAACCCCGGAAATGTAAAAAATGTAGCTTTTGTAAAAGCTGATGAGACAGACCCTAATCTAACGGATAATACTTCTGATGCCATTATTGAAACTATGGAACTGAAAATCCCTAATGTTTTTACACCAAACTTCGATGGTAAGAACGACTATTTTGAGATACCAGGTCTCGAAAATTATCCGGAAAATGAAATTGTAATCCTGAACAGATGGGGAAGTCATGTATTTGAACAAAAACACTATGATAATAAGTGGACCGGCGAAGGTCTACATGAAGGCACTTACTTCTATATCCTAACTATTAAAATGATGGATAAACAGGAAATCTTTAAGGGTTATATCACACTTATTCGCGACAAGAAAAAATGAGGTCTATGAAACGGATCAATTTCATTACTATATGGTATTTAGTTGTGTTGCCATTGCCAGGTATAGCGCAACAGGACGCTAACTTTACCCAGTACATATTTAATACCATTCATGTTAACCCAGCCTATGCAGGATATAAAAATAACCTGTATTTACAGAGTACCTATAGAAAGCAGTGGACCGGAGTAGAAGGTGCACCCGAATCTTTTTCCTTTGCTGCAGACGCACTTCTGGGAAACGAAAAAGTTGGGCTCTCATTAATGGTAAATAGTGATAAAATTGGTGCACAGAGCAATCTCGGAATACACGGAGGTTATGCTTACCATATTTTAATAGACGATTATACAAACAAAAAACTTTCTTTTGGATTTAACATAGGACTACGCCAAACTGCTATGAATGGCAGCGCATTTGATGCGAATGAAGCTGGCGACGAATATATTCCTGCCGGAAATGAGTCTACAATAATGCCAGACGCAAGATTAGGTATACTTTTTTCCAGTCAGCATTTCTTCACTGGTGTATCTGCTTCTAATATACTTTCTGGTCTTTCTATCGGACAAAAAGAGAACGATTGGCATATAGGACTAAAACCACATCTCTATTTTTTAGGTGGACTTATTGTTAAAGCCTCGAACGATTTGATTATTAAACCCATGGTCTTATTAAAAGATGACTTTGGGGGCCCAACAAATCTTGACATAAACGGATTTATTTTGCTTAAAGAAAAAATATGGATTGGAGCGATGTACAGAACTTCTGTAAAATTATATGATAAACCACATTTGCAAAAAGACCTATCCAAGTCCAGTTCCACAGGTGCTCTGATAGAACTTTTTCCAACCTCAAAACTCAGAATTGGATATTCTTTCGACTATTCTTTAAACAAGCTTAAAAACTTAAATAATGGCACTCATGAAATTTCGCTAGGTTTATTCCTGAGAGACAAATCAAATAACCGAACGCAATACGGGTGTTATTTCTAATGAAATACTTTCTTTATCTCCATAAAGTGCCGAATTATATGCAATAGGGCATCTTTTAGACACATTAGCTATTCTGCGCCGCAACCTTTTAGTGTGTAAATTTCCTTTTTAAATAATAGTACCTTAATCGTATGTAATCATAATACAAAGCGACAAGAAGAACAAAAACGGCAATTAACAGTGTATTTAACACCAATCTGCTATACACCAACCCTCCCAGCAGGCAACCACTAAAAAAACAAAATATAATAGCCAGTTTCAAATTGATACTTCGTTTAATTTCCTTATAACTAAACATATCACGCCGACAAAATATCAATTGGGAAAGTTCGATACCCAAATCTGTAAATATGCCTGTTAAATGTGTTGTCCTGACAACAGAACGCGATACCTTGGTAACTAAAGCATTTTGTAGTCCCATAGCAAATAGCAGAAGATATGCAATAAGTTGAGTGCCAAAAACCTCAAATCCTAAAACTGAAATCAAGAATAAAATGCTCATTTCCATAAACATGGGAATTACATAAGAAACAGATGCATTTTTTCTGATAATAACCTCTATAAACAGGCTTGAACAAAATGCTCCCATTAAAAAGGATAAGATGTATAAAAGAAACACAATGGCAGCCGAGTAGCTCTGCAGTACGACTTCTTCAGAAAAATAAGCGAAATGACCTGTTACATTTGTAGTAAGAATTTTTAAAGCCATTACTCCAGTTACATTCACGATTCCCGCAGCAAAAGACAACATGGAAGCCAGCTTTAAATTATGTGAATAAGTTCGGTTTTTTCCTATATGTCTAAACATAATTCATATAGATTAGCCTGCAAGTATAAATTTATTTCTTTCATAAATTTAACCATAATCTTAAATTCTTTTATAGCCAGGAAGAACATATATCTTATTAAAAGCCTGATTATGCAATAAATAAATGTACTTAAAATACCTATACAAACCCATCTTGACAAATCTCTGCATTTTTACCTGTAAAAGAAGAAGTTGTCTAAGCCCTCAGAGGATTTTCTTCCTGATCTCAAGTATGAAGTATCCGTCATTATCTTCCGTTTTAATAATGGAATTAGAGAAAACATTTAACTGTTATTTTTTTAATTATATTTAATGAAGCTAAGTGGTTCAAACAAATGAGAACAATAAAAAAACATCTGTTTATTCAAATCTTCATCGCTTTTATCGCACAGAACTTATGTGGCCAGATAAAACCGTCTACAAAGTCGCTAGTCCAGTTCCACATAATCCCGTCTACAACAGATAGTAGTATTACATCTTTTGATTCGCCACACCTGGTTGTTTACAATCCGTCTATTAAACAAGGGAAATTGCTAATCTTCCTGACAGGAACCGGCGGAATCCCCCCTAAAAAGCCTAATGATTTTTTCTTAACGGCTATAGAGCAAGGCTACCGGGTAATAAGCTTGTCTTATTTTAATCTTCCGGCCGGTGTGGTAGTATGTGCAGAAGAAAAACAGTTTAATAAAGACCCGGATTGTGTAGAAAAGTTTAGAATAAAAAGAATTTACGGAGAAAACGTCACCTCATTATTTCCCGACGAGCCACAAGATGCTATCATTAACCGTATTACTAAATTACTTGTTTATCTTGCAGACCACGACAAACAAGGTAACTGGGAGAAATATTTGCAGAACGGCGATATAAAATGGAATGAGATTGCTTTATCAGGCCAGTCACAAGGAGGTGGAATGGCAGCTTTTATCGCTAAACGTTCGCGGGTGGCAAGGGTAATTTCCTTTTCCGGCGGGTGGGACTACGCCGGCGGAAATAAAATAGCAAGCTGGTATTCTAAAGATAGTGTTACTCCTCCTAAACGCTGGTATGCAACTTATCATGTCGAAGAACCCAAAGCAATGACGATTTTGGAAAGCTGTAAAGCGATGAAAATTCCAGACAATCATATTTTGGCTTTATCAAAAGAAGTACGCCAGACAAGTAAAGCACATGGTGCCGGAATTAGTGATAAAATTTATAAACCAGAATGGATTCAAATGCTGGGAAAAGGGAACTAGCAGGATATAAATGGGTATTTACCTTAATAAGGTAATTTTTAAATTTCTTAAATAATACACAAGAAGTTCCAAGGAATGCATTTAGCACTTTTGGCCGCTTTACCCTTTCTTCATTTTTACGCAAAATGGAGACTTCAATATTTCCAGTAGGTCAAATAGAATCTACTTTACCTAGAGCTTACTAAATCTTTACTAATCCGCTCATAATGTCTTCGGGTTTGATTATTATTTAATATATAAATGCTTCGATAAAAAGACAGGTTAAACACATTTTAAAGAGGGAGTAAAAAGGGATCAAAGAGGGATAATCTCCCTGTTTTGTCCGAGTTTCATCCGTCTTTATATGCAATCTGTCTCCAATCTGTTATAAACCGGTATGGAATCATCCATACTTTTAACATGAGTGCTGAACCATAGTAAGCAATCGGATGACATGTTAATGTAGTCCGAGTGTTGAAAGTCTGGAGACTCCTTTTAGAATCCGAAGAGATGCTTTGCTTAACTCTACGAACAGAAAAAGGTATAAGTCTTTCTGTCAGAGGAATTATGTGCCAATAGACGGTTCGAGGTTGTTTGTCTGCCCGATATAGTACTTATCCGAAACCTGAGATTGAAGAATATAAACCCAATACATAAGTAAAATATAATGGATATAATATGAAAACAAAAAAGCCAATAAGAAGAACTTATCGGCTTTTGATGCTCCCGAAGCTGAGTATTTTTCTAGAAATCTGCCAGATGATCTGACCAGAATTTCAAAGATTGGCGGGGATAACTTAGAATAAAACAATGAACGTCAGTTACACAATACAATTTTCATAAAACCGGCACCTTCTTGCTAGACTTTAATCACTTTATGTGCGCCATGAATATCTTTCGATACTCTAATACATTAACCTGTCTCAGGTTGTAATACTGCGACTTACAAACTTAAAAGCACATATTTAATAACAATAATCTTCACCAACAAAGATTACTCGACTAATTCAAAATCTCCCTGAACAACATCTTTACAGGAGCTCTCTTTTTTACATCCTAAGAATAAAACCAGTACCAGTATACTTAAAACAATTTTTAAACTATTCATGATATTCACAATCTTATATAATAATTACTTTTCTTTTAAAAGGATATTGATAATCTTCCACTCATTTCCCAATGTAGCTATATAGGAGCCTGCGTTTAAATCCGGGAATAATGCCTCGCCATTTTTAATTTGCCGAGTTGCTACAGTTTTCCCGTTGCTGGTAACCTGAACTAACGCTCCTTCTCTTTTAGAAACAACTTTAATAGCTCCCCGAGCATAGCATACCGCATCTTTTTTATAGAATAATGTGGGATCTGTTGATGAACTTATATTAACCTTATAACTTTTTAAATTGGATTCGTCTTCAGACAATACTTGATAAGTTATTTCTGAAGAGAAATTATCAATAATTTCACCAGATTTTTGCAATACCTTGTTCTTAAAAAGACTTGCACCCGCACTTAAAGTAAATATTGGTTTCAGGTTTGTCAACGGATAACTTTCTGATATATTCACTTTTACAGTTCCGTTGTTAACTATTGACGATAAACTCTTGATATCTATAAAATTGAAAGAGAGTATTTCTGACAAATGGTTAAGAGCTGGTTCTGCGATGCTATAGGATTGAAATAGATTTCCTTTATGTTCATTCACTACAAATATAAGCGGTTTGCTTACAGTGATAACCTTATCTGTAGAGCTATCATACAATTTAAAATTTATGGATTCGCTTTGCTGGTTTGAAAATACGGTAAGAAAAGAATAATAAT
>NZ_JBEBVH010000103.1:0-12940 GCF_040392825.1 Pseudopedobacter sp. | reverse complement strand
TTATCCCCAGAAAAGTGTAGCCAATATCTGTAAATGGCTGTTTGCTTTTTTGATAAAGTTGAAATATAAAAACCAGACAGGCCAGGACAGGCAATATCACAAAATTCGTCCTACCGAAGCCATAAACGCATCCATATGCGTAATAACATAAAGACAATCCGCCAATAAATCCCCCTATGGCTAAATTTGGTTTGATCCCTGCTTTTGTGATTAATTTATAAAACTCTATTAAGCAAAGGAAACCCAGTATGGTATAAAACAAAGCAAATACATAAGGTCCCGTTAATAAAGAACCCAACATAATAATAATAAAGAAAAAACCGGTTATTGCTCTGGTCTTCATTAAAGTTCGTTTTGGATGATGATTTCTATAGCTTTATCAAAATTATCAGGATGGATATAAACCTCAACAAAACCAAATTTATAAGACGAATCTTGTTTGTTCATTAATACAGCCTCTATTTCATGATCAATTAAGACCTGTCTTACAATTTCAGACTTCATAAAATCTTGTGAGGTGTAAATCTTGACCCACGTTTGACTCATACACGGTTTCTGCTTTTTTGATAAAAGTTGTAGAGCAAAACTAAGGTAAATAATGCACTAAAAAGGTATCCGTAGGCAGGAAAATTGTCTGTCTTCTCTATTTCCTCTATACCTTTGCCGTTTTGCTGATAGATAAAGGCCATAATAACTGCAGAACCATTATTGATAAAATGTCCGATAATAGGATACCAGAGGCTTTTCCCCCAGAACAAAAGATAACCAAAAAGAGCCCCTAAAAACATTCTGGGGATAAAACCATAGAATTGCACATGTATAGCGCTAAAAATGATGGCAGCTAACCAAATAGCAATATGAGGGTTTCCAAACCATTTGCCGAAAATCTGCTGTATGCCTCCTCTGAATAGGAGTTCCTCTCCTATGGCTGGTATAATGGCAATCATGAGCAAGTTGATTGCAAAATCAGTATAGCTTTTCATGATCAGCAACTGTTTTGTCAACGTCATAGCCTCATCTTCTTTTTGTCTCATCCAAATCTCTATACCTTTTAAAGATTCAGGTAAAACCATTTTATTATTCCATGCCGTTAACCATTCAATCAAAGGTAATGCAGCAAACAGAACAGTTATACTTAAAATAATTAGTATTGGATTTGTTGGCTTATAGAATTGATAGTAATTCGTAAACGGATATTTTTTGGAAACAGTAAAAAGAACCGGGCCAAAGATGAAGATTCCTATCGAACTGAATATCTGAACACATCTTAGAAAATAGATGTTTTGATACAGCTGCCCCCCTGAGATTACATCCAACAAAGACTGTTCGTTAAAAAATATAGAGAAAATCAAAACTCCCAGAAAAGAAAATACCATACCGCCCAAAAAACAGAAAAATGTAAGAAGTAACAGGTCGTATAGTGGATGCTTATCCTGGGAATGAAGACTGTCGTTCATATTTTGTAATTTTGCATTCAATATAGTCAATTGGATTAAAATGTCGGTAAAAATTGGAAATATAGATTTAGGAGAATTCCCTTTGCTGTTAGCGCCTATGGAAGACGTCAGTGATCCTCCTTTCCGGTATGTTTGTAAGCAAAACGGAGTAGATTTAATGTACACCGAATTTATTTCCTCGGAAGGATTGATAAGAGATGCCGCTAAAAGCAGACAGAAATTAGATGTTTTTGAATATGAGCGCCCGATAGGAATCCAGATTTTCGGCAGTGATATTGACCATATGTTCGAGGCCACTGAAATTGCTACGCAAGCTAATCCGGATCTCATTGATATTAATTACGGTTGTCCTGTAAAAAATGTAGCTTGCAGAGGTGCGGGTTCCGCTTTATTACAGGATATAGATAAAATGGTGGCAATGACTGCAGCAGTGGTTAAGGCTACGCATCTTCCAGTCACTGTAAAGACAAGATTAGGGTGGGATGATAACACGAAGAATATTTACGAAGTAGCAGAAAGATTGCAGGATGTTGGTATTCAGGCACTGTCTATTCACGGCCGTACCAGAGCGCAAATGTATAAGGGCGAAGCAGACTGGACTTTAATTAAAGAAGTAAAAAAGAATCCAAGAATAAAAATCCCGATTTTCGGAAATGGTGACGTTGATTCACCGATTAAAGCGGCCGACTGGCGATTGGAGTATGAGGTGGATGGAATTATGATAGGAAGAGCGGCCATTGGTTATCCCTGGATTTTTAGAGAGATTAAACATTTTTTTGAAACCGGAAAGCATTTGGAAGGACCTACTATAGACGAACGTGTTGATGTTTGTTTAACTCATTTACAAAAATCTGTAGAATGGAAAGGACAGAAAACCGGAATTTTTGAAATGAGAAGACATTATTCGAATTACTTTAAAGGAGTTCCTAATTTTAAAGAATACAGAATGAAACTGGTGTCTTTAGAGACTATCGAAGACATTGAAGAGGTATTAAATGATATTCGAAACAAATTTGATACAGTTCTGGTTTAATTTTTGATTTTTAGATATTTATAGTAATTTCAATTGCACTAAATGTCAGAAAATATGGTAGCACAAATTACAGACGGAGTTAAAGTTTCTGTTGAAACCACCTACCAGCCGGAATATTCCAATCCATCAAATGAGCATTTTATGTTCGCTTATAGAATTCAGATTGAGAATTTAAGCCCTTATTCTGTTCAATTAATGAGGAGACATTGGTATATTTTTGATTCTAATGGAAGCAGACGTGAGGTAGAAGGTGAAGGTGTTGTTGGCCAGCAACCAGTAATTGCTCCGGGAGAAGTTCATGAATATGTATCAGGATGTAATCTACAGACAGATATGGGTACGATGCATGGCGATTACGAAATGAGGAGACTGATTGATAATGAAATGATAAGGGTTAATATCCCTAAGTTTGATTTAATAGCTCCTTTTAAATTGAATTAGACTCTATTGATAATGTTAGGTCTCCCTTGGTGTTTAACAAAAGTATTGGATAAATTCCATCTCAAGTCTAACGTTTACAATATAGAGGTAAAAAAACAGGAATTTCTTAATCTATATAATTAGTTTGGTTGACTTAGAGATAATAAATCTCTTATTCATTTAACATGTGATATTTAAGCTTCCAACCTTTTAATTACAATCCCAAAACAGCTCTTAACTTAGGATAACCACTCCTGCTTACCGGAACTTTGTATCCGGTTTTCAGTAAAATAATATGTCCGTCTTTTTCATACGGTTCTATTTTTAATATCTGGTTGACTTTTACAATATAAGATCTGTGTACTCTTACAAAAGATTGCTGATCCAAAGATTTTTCGAAGAATGCCATTGTTTTATTTTTTAGAAATACCTCATCTTTAGTGTAAATGCTTACATAATCGTCTGCGGCTTCTATAAATATAATATCCGAATAAGGGATAATCTTTATTTGGTTTCCGGTTTTTACAACTACCCTTTCCGTTTGTCCAATAGAAAGAGTCGCTTCTTCAGTTAAAGCTTTTATTTTTTGAAAAGTTGTTTGTGCGGCCAGGAATTTATGTACCGCCTTATTGAAGCGCTCCTGGCTAAAAGGTTTTAGAAGATAGTCTATTGCGCTGGCTTCAAAAGCTTTTATTGCATATTCTTCAAACGCAGTAGTAAATATGACTTCAGGTCTGCTATCGCAAAGTTCCAACATTTCGAAACCTGTGATTTTTGGCATTTGTATATCCAGAAAGATCAGTTGAGGCCGATATTCTTTAATGGCTTTTAGTGCATCGAACCCATTTTCGCATTCTGCAACTACTTCAATATTCGGATAAGCTTTCAGGTATTCCTGAATCAAGTTTCGGGCGAGATATTCGTCGTCTATGATGATTGCCGGAGTCATGGTAAAGGAATAAGTATACGGGTTATAAAAATATTGTTTTTAGTATCTGTCTTTAGCAGATTATTGCGATTATATAATAAGAAAAGTCTTCTTTTTACATTTTCTAAACCATAGCCCAGCCCTTTTTTAGGAGGAGAAGTTTCCGGATCAAAAGGGTTTCGGGTTTCTATTACAAGAAAATCATCTTCCAATATACATGTAACAGATATTTCTATTTCTTCAAGCGTATTGTAAAGTCCAAATTTTATTGCATTTTCTACAATAGGTTGTAAAATCATGTTAGGAACGTAAAACTCTTCAATTTCACACGGACATGAAACATTGGTGTTTAAACGCGATCCAAAACGTACTTTCTCTATATCTAAATATAGTCCAAGATGCTGAATTTCCTGAGACAGGCGTGTAAGCTGATCATCTTTTTTTATTGTGCCTCTTAAAAAATCAGATAGTTGCTGAATCATCTTTCTCGCTTGTTCCGGCTGTGAAAATGTGAGTGAACTGATGGAATTGAGGCTGTTGAATAAAAAATGAGGCTGAAGCTTTTCTCTTAGTGAAGTCAATTCCGCCTCTTTGTTGAGTTTTTCTGTTTCTCGTCTGCGCTCTTCTAATTTTTCTTCTTCCTGTTTATCATACCAAAACACACAAATTAGCGAGATCCATCCTATTAGTAAAAAAGAGAAAGCCAGTTTAATAAAAAAAGACGAGTTTAAATATTGGAGATAAGCTTGTTCCTGATTGTTTATTAAAGGAGCAATAAAATAAATAAAAATATTGCTAAGAACCGCCAAAGTGAAGCTCCACCCGATGATGACATATAATTTGCTGTTTTCTGGCAGATAGTAGGCTAGAGAACGAGATACTAACCAACATTCTGCAGAGATAACAGCGAAAAAAAGAGACGCATCGATAAAGCTGGTTTTTAAGTCGAAACCTAAAGCATTCACAGTAAAAATATGCAGGACAAAACACATTGCCCATAAAAGAGCGAATGAAGTTTTAAACCCTACATTTTTAATCTGCGAATAAGCCATAGGCGAAATTAACTATGCCGTAATATTTAAAGAAAGCTGAAACGTATTTTTTAAATACTCAGCTTTTTTATTAGTTTCTTCTATAAAACGCTCTTTAGGAAATTCCTTAATTAAGGAAAATACTTCTGCGCCGTGTTTCACCTCGCCAATGCTTTTTATTTCTGTAACAGCAATAAAGCCCCAGCTTAATACAGCCCCCGTATCGGTAATTACTTTTTCCTGGTTAATATAGCCTAGTTGGTTTGCTATCTCATAGGCTAATTCTTTATTAATAGCATTTATTACCCTTACCTGTTCATCAAACTGAACAATATCGTTCTGATTGTTGGTTATTTGATAAACTATTTTTGCAGAATACCATTCCATAGCTAAAAGTTTAGTGGTTTTTAATATCGATTCCACCAAAAATCGATACTCCTTTAATAATGATTTTTTTCCTGTTGTCTATCTCACTTGAATAGAAGTCTCTTTTATCTTGTATTCCACCAAAAATTGCCGCCATTTCCGTTACTACTTCCCAATTTTGGGGGATAATTAATTTAGTACCGCCAAAAATCTGTACAGCTTCTATAACAATAACATCTTTTATATCTGCCTGGCTTAAGTTTATCTGGGCACCGCCCATAATGGTGATGATTTCACCGCCTTTAAAATCTTGCGAATAGATGGTTTTTTTTATCTCGCCAAAAATTGCTATACTTTCAATAATATCTTCATTTGCCTGGCCTTCGGCAGTTACAGATGGACGATATTTTTTTTTAAATTTATGACGTCTCCTTATACACGCTTCCGGATTTTTGTTTCTACCGAAGATTATAAAAAGTCCAGCAGTTATAAGAATAATCGGTAGAATATAATTGCTTACCTCAAACGAAGGATCTATTTTTTCTGCCAGAAAAAGACCCCCAATCAGAATGAAAGGAAGCCAGGATAAATGAGAAAAACCTTTTCTGATAATTTTTCCAACTCCAATCAGAATTAATAACATAGGCCAGGTGATAAGCCAGTCCGGATACTCATATCCAAATTTTTTGGAGAGCAATAAAGCACCTACAATCGCTAAAGTAAGCCCAAAGAATACTTTAGCTCTATTGTTATGTTCGGGTTTGTGGTGGGTAATATAATCTGCCTGATCTTCCATAATTTCCAACTTTAACAATACGAAGGTAATATTGTTACGTAAATAGAATAATCCCCTTTAGGGAAAAAGGGGTAAATAATCGGTAAACGGTATAAAATAATCGGTAAATAACAAAGCCTGAAGAAAACCTTCAGGCTTTGTAAAATATTATATAAGATTTACTTACCCTTTTATAAATCTTGCATTAAAATACTCTCTGTTCATGCGGGCAATATTGGTAACTTTAATTCCCTTAGGGCATTCTGCCTCGCAGGCATAAGTATTGGTACATCCGCCAAATCCTTCTTCGTCCATTTGATTTACCATTGCAATAGCTCTTTCGTAACGCTCTGTTTGTCCCTGAGGCAATAAAGCGTATTGAGAAACTTTAGCAGAAACGAATAGCATTGCAGATGCATTTTTACATGCAGCAACGCAAGCGCCACAACCAATACACTCGGCAGAACTAAATGCCTCATCAGCAATCCTTTTAGGAATTGGAATAGTATTAGCATCTGGAACACCACCGGTATTTACAGAAACATAACCACCGGCCTGTTGAATTCGTTCAAAAGAACCTCTATCTACGGTTAAGTCTTTTAAAACCGGGAATGCGGCGGCTCTCCATGGTTCAATCACAATAGTATCGCCGTCTTTAAAACTTCTCATGTGAAGCTGACAAGTTGTAATTCCTTGTTTTGGTCCATGCGGAGAACCATTTATCATTAATGAACACATACCGCAGATACCCTCGCGGCAATCGTGATCAAATTGTATAGGATCTTCTTTCTTTTTTACCAGATCTTCGTTAACAACGTCAAGCATTTCCAGAAACGACATATCGTCTGCAATGTTGTTCGCTTGATAAGTAACAAATTTTCCAGGAGTCTGACTATTTTTTTGACGCCAAACTTTCAGCGTCAGATTCATATGTGCACTCATATCTTTTAGTATTGGGTACTGAGTATTGGGTATTGAGACATTTTGCATATCTCAATACGCTTTACGCAATACTATTTATAACTACGTTGTGTTAATTTAACATTTTCAAAAATCAACTCTTCCTTATGCAGCACTTCTGGCTGATTGTCGCCCGTATATTCCCAGGCTGATACATAAGCGAAGTTTTCATCATCTCTTAAAGCTTCCCCTTCAGGAGTTTGGCTTTCTTCTCTGAAGTGACCACCACAAGATTCAGATCTGTTGTAGGCATCGTCGACCATTAATTCACCTAACTCTAAGAAATCAGCAACTCTCCCTGCTTTTTCTAAAGATTGGTTTACTTCTTCGTTTTCACCAAGAACAATAGCGTTTTTCCAGAAATCAGCTCTCAGTTCAGCAATTAAAGCTTTTGCTTTTTGTAAGCCCTCTGCTGTACGAGCCATACCACAGTACTCCCACATGATGTGGCCTAAATCACGGTGATACTCGTCAACTGTTTTTGTTCCTTTAAGAGATAAAAGTTTATTTGTTAAATCAATAACATCCTGTTTTGCTTTTGCAAAAGCCGGATGGGATTCGTCAACCTTAGCAGGACCAATTTTAGCAAGGTAGTCACCAATAGTGTAAGGGATTACGAAGTAACCATCAGCCAAACCCTGCATTAATGCAGAAGCTCCTAAGCGGTTAGCACCGTGGTCAGAGAAGTTACATTCTCCTAAAGCGTATAATCCGGGAACTGTTGTCATTAAGTTATAATCAACCCAAAGTCCACCCATTGTGTAATGAACCGCAGGATAAATTCTCATTGGAACTTCGTACGGATTTTCGTCAGTAATCTGTAGATACATATCGAATAAGTTTCCGTATTTCTCCGCTACAGTATCTTTGCCCAAACGTTTAATCGCGTCAGCAAAGTCAAGGTAAACCGCTAAACCAGTTTTGCCAACACCACGTTGGTCATCACACATTTGTTTTGCGTTTCTGGAAGCGACGTCACGCGGAACCAGGTTTCCGAAAGAAGGATATTTTCTCTCCAGGAAGTAATCCCTGTCATCCTCTTTAATATCTTTAGCTTTTAATTCACCTTTCCTAACTTTTTCTGCCAGTTCTCTGGTCTTAGGAACCCAAACTCTACCATCATTTCTTAACGATTCTGACATTAATGTCAATTTAGACTGATGATCTCCTGTTACAGGAATACAAGTAGGGTGAATTTGAGTGTAGCAAGGATTTGCAAAGAATGCACCTTTTTTATGAGCTCTCCAGGCTGCTGTAACATTAGAACCCATTGCATTTGTTGACAAATAGAATACGTTCCCGTAACCGCCAGTACAAAGCAAAACAGCATGACCTGCATGAGTTTCTATTTCTCCGGTAACCAGGTTTCTGGTAACGATACCTTTAGCAGCTCCATCGGCAGTCACAACATCAAGCATTTCTGTACGAGTGTACATTTTTACCTTGCCAGCTTTAATTTGACGGTTCAAAGCAGAATAAGCACCTAAAAGGAGCTGTTGTCCGGTTTGTCCTTTAGCATAAAAAGTTCTGGAAACCTGTGCACCACCAAAAGAACGGTTATCTAACAAACCTCCATATTCGCGAGCGAAAGGAACTCCCTGAGCTACACATTGGTCGATAATATTTACTGATACTTCGGCCAGGCGATAAACATTGGCTTCCCTTGCTCTGTAGTCTCCACCTTTAATCGTATCGTAAAACAATCGATAAGTAGAGTCGCCATCGTTTTGATAGTTTTTAGCAGCGTTGATACCACCCTGAGCAGCAATAGAGTGCGCTCTTCTTGCACTATCCTGAAAACAAAAAGCTTTTACATTGTAACCTAACTCTCCTAAAGATGCAGCAGCAGATGCTCCTGCAAGACCCGTACCTACAACAATAACAGTGTATTTTCTTTTGTTGGCAGGATTTACAAGTTTAAGGTCGAATTTATATTTATCCCATTTTTCGGCCAACGGGCCTGATGGAACTTTAGCATCTAACTTCATTTTGTGTATATTTTAATAAGCCTTTATAAATAAGCTTATGAACAATCCTTTATTTAAATAACAAGAAATAGATAGGCATAATTGCAAATCCAATAGGAATAGCAATAGAAAATACCCAAACGCCTAAGAACTTAACCAATGGTTTGTATTTGCTATTATCCCAGCCTAATGTTTGAAATGCACTTTGGAAACCATGTAATAAATGGAATGCCAAAGCAGCCATGGCCAATACATAGAATAAAACATAAACCGGATTGGAAAATGCAAAAGCTACTTCTCTATATAAATCTTTAGACTTAATTACTTCGACGCCGTTATCAACGTAGGTAGCGTACTGGTTGCCGTATTCAGCTTCTGTAATTTCTTTTACCTGAGTCTCTCCTGTAGATAAATTTGTTGAGTATTCTACATACGGAGTTACTCCCCAGTGGTATTTATACCAGAAATTACTCATGTGAATAACAAGGAACAGGAAAATAATAGTTCCTAAAATCCCCATATTCCTGGAAGACCATATACTTCCGTTTGCGCCTTTTACTGCATAAGAAACAGGGCGGGCAGCCTTATTTTTCGAAGTAATGATAATTGCCCAGATGGTATGCACTAAAATAGAGGCATAAAGCAAGTAAGAAATAACCTTAATTGGTGTAAAATGGGTCATGAAATAGGCATATTTATTAAATGCGTATCCCCCATCGTTCGCAAATAACTGGAGATTTCCAATCAAATGCACAATAAGGAAAGCGCATAGAAATAAGCCTGTTAAACACAGAATCAGTTTTCTTCCAAGTGTAGAAGAAAACGTTTTTGAAAAATTGCTCATTTGTTTGTATTTAAGAACTTTTTACCGCTTAAAAAATTATATTTAATTGACAAAACTAGGCAAATGCTTTGGGCTATGTAAAAGACAATTTCTAATTTAGAAACGTTCTAAGAATGTTCTTGTTTACCGTTTAACAGCTATAATCCGAAATGTTGGGTCGTACTTTCAATAAAAGTGATTAAGGCTTGTTTTTATTTCCTGTTTTTTTTGTAAAAGATAATTCGAAATGGGGTAATCTGCATTATATTTTCCTAATTTTGAGAATATATAATAAATGAATCTGTATGAAAGAGATATCAGTAAGTGAACTAAAGCAATGGCAAGACGAAGGAAAAGAATTCCAGTTAATCGATGTTCGTGAACCTTTCGAATATGAGATGTCAAATTTGGGTGGAGAGAATATCCCTTTAGCCAATGTTCTTTTAGAAAAAGACAAGATTTCAAAAGATATACCCGTTGTTATGCAATGCCGTAGCGGAGCAAGGAGTGCAGCTGCTTTAAACCAGCTGGAACAGAGCGGTTATACGAATGTATATAATTTAACAGGC
The DNA here is from genome assembly GCF_040392825.1 of Pseudopedobacter sp. Lineage (NCBI taxonomy): Bacteria > Pseudomonadati > Bacteroidota > Sphingobacteriia > Sphingobacteriales > Sphingobacteriaceae > Pseudopedobacter > Pseudopedobacter sp. Next base: position 2,611 of record NZ_JBEBVH010000103.1, on the reverse strand, counting down.
GGGATATTGGCATGGGCAGCAGAGATTGACCCTGAACTAAGCGTATATTAGGAACTTATGGGAAAAAAGGTAGCCTATAATGTCATTCTAAATCTGCTGATTATTTTTTCGGTAATTGTTGGGGTAAAAGCTTATCAGCTTGGTAATTATTTTGTCCCTATTCTATGTGTCGCTTCTTTTAGCTTAAGTTTGTTCTATAAATTGAAGCTGATGAAAGACGTACGTAAAGAAATGAAGGAAAAAGCAGAAGCCAATTTGAAAAACAAGAACAATCCTTCTAAGAAGAAGTAAGAATCATATTATAATGAATATTTAAGGAAGCTGTCTGGAAAGCTTATCGTTTTCCGCTTTTTAGACAGCTTCATTTTATCTATATCATACTAAAAATATAGGTGTCATGTTATAGTCTATATGAACCCTTATCAAAATAACCGTCGCTGGAAATATTTCTTACTGTCCTTTGCTATCGTTATAGCGGTATCTTCTTTGGCATATACAGATTTTCTGGTTAAGAATATAGCCAAATCAGAACGCACCAGAGCAGAGCTTTGGGCGAAAAGTTTAAAGACGATGTTTGAAACGGATAATGACGAGATGATGAATTTTCTTTTTGTTATCAGAGATAGCCTGCCTGTACCGGCCATTGTAACTAACGAAAAGGATTCCATCATAACTTACCAGGGCTTAGATACTACAAAAACTTATTTTGAAGTAGAAGAACATAAAATACACGATCCGGATTATTTTAATAAAGAGCTGCGGAAGATGAAATCGCAACATAAGCCTATACCACTGGAGTTTTATGGGCAAAAAAATCTGGTCTATTATAAGGATAGTAATTTACTGACTCAATTAAGGGTTTTCCCGTATATCCAGCTATCGCTAATAGCGGTGTTTTTATTACTGGCTTATGCTGTTTTCAACTCTTCGCGGAAATCAGAACAAGACCAGGTGTGGGTGGGAATGGCTAAAGAAACAGCCCACCAATTGGGGACTCCGGTGTCTTCCCTGATGGCGTGGTTAGAGCTGCTTAAGGACAAGCTAAGTGATGACGATCAGCATCTGATTGCCCAAATGGAAAATGATGTCCAACGACTGGAGGTGGTCGCAGACAGATTTTCGAAAATAGGGTCAAAACCTATTTTAAGCAGCCATAAAGTTTACGATGTTATCAAGGAATTTGTCGACTATTTTAAAATCAGGATATCAGATAAAATAAACTTCAATATACACGGAGATCAGCAGATAGAAGCTTATTTAAATGTCCCGCTTTTTGACTGGGTTATTGAGAATATTCTTAAAAATGCTGTAAATGCTATTGAGGGGCATGGAGATATAACTATTAACATTAAAGGTAATCCGGCGAAGAAACAAGTGATTATAGATATAACGGATACGGGAAAAGGAATCTCGAAATATAAATTTGAAACCGTTTTTCAACCAGGCTATACTACGCGGAAAAGAGGCTGGGGACTGGGCTTATCGCTCACCAAAAGAATGGTAGAAAATTACCATAAAGGCTCTGTTTTTGTGAAAGATTCCGAAATTGGGAAAGGAACAACATTTAGAATCATACTTAAAAGCAATACGAAATATGTACTATCCAATGAGTAATGAATATTCTCCATATTATGAGGGGTATATTAAAGCAGTAGGAAACCAGGATATTATTAGAAAACTGAAGAACCAACAAAATGAAATAGACGATTTTTTAGCGGAAATTCCGGAAGAAAAATATGAATATGCATATGCCGAAGGAAAGTGGACTGTAAAGCAACTTATAGGGCATCTAATAGATACAGAAAGAGTAATGGCCTACCGAGCAATGCGTATTGCCCGGAATGACCAAACGGCTTTACCCGGGTTTGACCAGGATTTGTACGTAGAAAACCTCGATTTATCTAAACGAACTTATATGGATCTGGTAGATGAATTTTTATTAATGCGTCAGGCTAATCTTTATTTCTACAAATCGTTGTCTGAAAGTGATTTTAGAAAAAAAGGGACTGCGTCGGATAACACAATTTCGGTAGGAGCCTTGTTATATATTATTGCCGGGCATGTTGAACATCATTTCAATGTATTGAAGCAACGATATCTAAACAAATAAATCATATGATTTGGTTTAAAAACTATAGTGTAGAAGAAATTAATGAGCGGTCTATTTATCTGGCTAATTTGTTGGGAATAACTTATACCGAAATAGGAGACGATTATCTGAAAGCTACCATGCCGGTGAACGAAAAAACAAAACAACCAGCCGGTATTTTACATGGAGGGGCTTCGGTTGTTTTGGCAGAAAGTATTGGGAGCATTGCAAGTAATTTGATCATCGACCCCGAAAAATTGATGGGCGTTGGTTTAGAAATAAATGCGAACCATTTACGTCCAGTTTCTTCAGGAGTTGTAACGGCAGTATGTTCGCCCATTCATGTTGGAAACAAAACTCATGTTTGGGATATCAAGCTGTATAATGATGAAGGAAAGATGACTTGTATTAGTCGATTGACGGTGGCTATTATCCCGAAAATGAAATAATAGAAAACGTGTTTTTGTAAGTATTTAACCGTTTATATATCCGGTTTTTGTAAGGATAATCTAGTATAAGACA
>NZ_JBEBVH010000102.1:0-12947 GCF_040392825.1 Pseudopedobacter sp. | reverse complement strand
CTTTATATAAGGTTGGGGGACAAGGTCCGGGTGGATATTATAGTAATAGAACTTTAGAAGACGGATCTTTTTTACGTCTTAAAACAGTGAATCTGTCCTACTCTCTACCAAGGCTATGGTTAAAACGGATGAATCTTAAAAGTTTAGAATTAAGTGTAGCTGCGCAAAATATTTATACATGGACAAACTATTCTGGAATGGATCCTGAAGTTTCATTGAGAAATTCAGCATTAACACCGGGATTCGATTTTTCGGTATATCCAATAGCAAAAACGTTAGTATTTGGCCTTAGAACAAATTTTTAAGAGTATGAAAAAAATTAATTTATCAATATTCATTCTGGTTTTTTCATTTTTATCATGTGAAAAACCTTTGGATTTAGTTCCGTATGATTTTCCGTTACCCGAGAATTACTACAGCAATAAAACGGAGATGAATTATGCATTGACGGGAATTTATTCTGTATTAAAAGATCATGCATTATATGCAAATAATATGTTAGGTAGAATGGGATTAGATGCAGATCAGGCATTTAACAGGAATTCTAATGATGCAAATTCTATAGGAGATTATTCTGTGTCTACAGCAGATATAAAAGTTCAAAGTTTCTGGCGGGTTCTGTATGCTGGCATAAACAGAGCCAATGTGCTTCTTAAAAACATAGATGTACCTACAGATTTAACAGATGCGGAACGAGATGTAATTGAAGGAGAAGCATTGTTTTTAAGAAGTTATTTCTATTTTTTGTTAGTAACTAATTTTGGAGATGTGCCGCTTATCCTGGAACCTATTAATACAGCTTCTGCTGCAGCTCATCAGTCAACCAGAACATCTAAAGTTCAGGTATATCAGCAAATTGTATCAGATCTTGAAAAAGCAGCAGACAAAGTGTTACCAATAGAAACATTAGGTTATGGAGGAAGAGTAAACCAGTCTGCTGTTTGGGGAATATTAGCAAGGGTTAATCTGCATTGGGCGGGGTTTCCAATAAAAGATGAAACCAGGTATGCAGAGGCAAGAAAATGGGCAAAAAAGGTAATGGATCATCCTGTACATAAATTGAATCCTAGTTTTCAAAATGTTTTCGAAAAATTAGCGAGAGATGAATATGAGATAGGAGAGAGTATTTTTGAAGTAGAGTTTTATGGAAACGGAACAGGTATTTATGCTTCTTTAGGAGGATATGTTGGTGTAAACAATGGTATTTATAATCAAACAGATTTAAATATTGGATTTGGCTATTCTTATATAAACACAACCAGGTATACCTATGACGTTTATGAATCTGCCAGTGACAAAAGAAGAGATTGGACAGTAGCTCCTTTTTATTATGCCTTCACTAATGGAGTAGGTAGGGAAGTAAACAGAACAGCTAATCAGATTATGCATCGTAATTGTGGAAAGTTTAGAAGAACATCAGAAACACTATTACCTAAACACAGAAGCCTGACCCCACAGAATTTTCCGGTTTTAAGATATTCAGATGTCTTATTGATGTTTGCAGAAGCAGACAACTATGTAAACAATGGGGCTACCGCAGAAGGGTATGAAGCCTTAAATAAGGTGAGAAGAAGAGGTTATGGATTAGATGTTAACCTGGCAAGTCCTTCCGTTGATATAGTAGAAGGATTAACCGAAGAAGAATTTTTGGAGATTATTCAGGATGAAAGAACCCGTGAGCTTGCTTTTGAATGTCTCAGAAAAGGAGATTTGGTAAGATGGGGGATATTTCTAACCAGAATGAAAGACAGATTGACAGAAGTGAATAACCATGAATACTTCTATGACTTAAGGTTTGCAAGAGCAACATTCACCAACGTTTCAGCCAGAGATGTTGTTTGGCCTATACCAAGTTATGAATTGGGTGTAAATTATGAATTGGAACAAAATGTTGGATGGTAATCTTAATGAAATGAAAACAGCAAAAATTTTAGGATTATTTTTGGTTACAGTAGCCATACAAATCCAATCATGTAATACATTAGAAGATATAGAAAAACCTGTTTTTGATGCCTATGTAGATGATAATATCTACACAGCAGGAGATACGGTTAGAATAAATTTTAAAGGAAATATAGATTACATAACACTTTATACAGGGAAACCGGGTAATGATTATGATTTTACAGATAAAACCCGATTTCAGGAAATACTCTATTATCTGGATTTTAACAGTCATGCAAGAGACGGTGCCCAAGGTTCTCAAGTTTCTATTTTAGTATCAGACAAATTTGATGGAAACTATAATTATAATAACATTTTGTCTACAGAGTGGACAGATATTTCTGAAAGATTCAAAATAGCTAAATCCAATGAAAGAGATTATATGTCAAGTGGTATAAAGTCTATTAATGATGCTATTTTTAAAGGAAACGAAGATACCGCAAAAGTATATTTTGCCATTAGGCAAATTGTTAAAAAGCAAAGCGAATATGGAAGAGGTAGTATAACCCGTATTCAGAATTTCAGGATAAGAACACAAGCCGATATAAATTCAGATTATACCAATTTTTATGCATACAGTTCCTTTGGATTCAATGCTAACGGCGTGTTTTCATCACCTAATAAACAATCTGGTACCGCAGGTTTCGAAGGGACTAATATTATTATTCTGAGAAATAATTCTACGCTGACCAGCGAAGAAACCCAGGATTGGATAGTGAGCGATAAAATGGCTTTTCCGCGAGCGGTTGATGTAGGTCCAGATTGGGGTTTACCTATAAAGAGCATGAATGACAGACGGCTGGATTATTATCAGGTAGCTTACGACGAACCTGGTGATTATAAAATTGTTCTAATCGCATTTAATGCAAACTCAACAGAAAAAAGGGAAGTAAAAAAAGAAATCAATATAAAGGTATTACCTAAATAAACTGACAAAATATGAGGCTTTTGTTATCAATAGTAATATTGACTGGGTTATTTTTGCCTGTATCTGCCCAAAAATCAAATTATAAAAATATACCGGGAGTAGTAGTAACTTATCGTGATGCAGACGAAGGACAATATATTGGGTCTCCCGGAATATGTATTTTGCCGAATGGCAATTATATAGCTACACATGATTTATTTGGTAAAAAATCTACAGAATTTACCTCCGCAATATCTAAAGTATATCTCTCGGAAAATAAAGGGAAGCTATGGAAAGAAATAGCCGCTTTAGAAGGACAATTCTGGTCTAAACCATTTGTGTTTAAGAGTGTACTCTATATTTTGGGTACAGATAAACATCATGGTAATGTAGTTATCAGAAAGTCTATGGACGGAGGTTTTAACTGGACAAAACCAACAGATTCAAAATCGGGCTTATTAATAGAAGGTGAATTTCACTGTGCACCAATGCCTTTGGTATCACATAACGGTTATCTATGGAAGGCGATGGAGCGAGCCGACGGTGAGATCAAGAAATGGGGCCTTAGATACAGTACGTTCATGATGTCTGTTAAAGAAGATGCAGACTTATTAAACGCTGAAAATTGGAGACATACGAACAGCTTGCCTTATGACTCAACCTACCTTAACGGAAATTTTGGAGCATGGATAGAAGGAAATGCAGTCCTGACTCCGGAGAAGAAGATAGTTAATCTTTTACGCGTACATAACCCTAATGATAAAGAGAATGAATATGCTGCAATAGTAAATGTATCAGATGATGGCCGTATATCTGCGTTTGACAAAGAAAAAGACTTTATAAAATTTCCAGGAGGAAGTAAAAAATTTACGATCAAGTTTGATGAAAAAGCACAACGCTATCTGGCCATAGTCAATTATGTACCTAAAGAATACAGAGGTAAAATACAGTTGGATAGGGTAAGGAATACACAAGCGTTGGTTTCTTCCACCGATTTAAGAAACTGGGTGGTACATGACATCCTATTGCAACACCCTGATACCAAAAAACATGGATTTAATTATATAGACTGGGAATTTGATGGAAAAGACATCGTATTCGTGTCCAGAACTGCTTATGATTTTGGAAGCAAGAGTGCAAAAAATTACCATGATGCCAATTTTCTAACATTTCATAGGTTAAAAAACTATCGAAAACTCCTGAAAAAAAATCTGGATTCTATTTCTCAATAAAAAAAACGGTTATGAAACAGTATATCAGTTTTATTATTATTACTGTGTGTTTTATTAAAACACTATCTGCACAAACTTCGCCTCTGTGGGTAAGTGAAGTTAATTATCAATCGCCATCTGCAGGGGCTATATATTTAGGAAGTCCCAGTTTATTGACGCTTCCTGATGGAAGTATTCTGGCATCCCATGATTATTTTGGAAGCAGCACTTCATCAAATGAAACCGCAGTATTTAAATCCAGCGATAACGGAAACACATGGACGTTACAAAAAAAGCTTACCGGAATATTTTGGGCAAGTCTTTTCTACCATCAAAATAATGTTTATCTATTGGGAACCTCCGCAGGAGTGACGTACAGAAGTATAGTAATCATGAAATCGTCCGATGGAGGTGCCAATTGGACTACGCCGGTCAGTGCCACAACAGGGATTTTGTTCGATAAAATAGGTACATCAAATCCAACCTATCATTGTGCACCTACACCAGTGATTGTACACAATGGAAGAATTTACAGAGGTTTTGAAAGATTGGTAAACGCCAGCCAGAGTTTTCGGGGGTATTCTGCCTTTGTAATTTCTGTAGACGAGAATGAAGCAGATTTATTGAATGCTGCTAACTGGAATAAAAGTACAGAGGTACCTTATGATACTTCTTCAGATTTGCCCGGTTCGGTATGGAATACTGGCTGGATCGAGGGCAATGTTGTAGAAGCTCCCGATGGTAGTTTAGTTAATATTATGCGTGTACATTCTGCACCTTATATAGATAAAGGTGCTATCATTAGAATTTCGAACAACGGTAATACAGCTTCTTTCTCTGCATCTGATTTTATTAAACTGCCTGGTGGTATGAGTAAATTTGCGATACGGCGGGACTCTATATCTAAGGTTTATTTTCTATTTACAAATAACAATACAGATCCTGCTTATCCAGAGCAAAGGAATGTCCTTTCTATGTATATCTCTACCAATTTACGCGATTGGCATTACGCAAAGACATTGATGGAGGACGATCAGGGATTAACACATGAGCAGTCTATTGCTAAAACCGGATTTCAATATCCCGATTTTCAATTTGATGGTAATGATATTATTTATCTTGTAAGGACAGCTTACGATGGAGCAAATAACTATCACAACTCTAATAGAATTACGTTTGGTAGGGTTGAGAATTTTAGGCAATATCTTTCGGAAGTACAACCCTTAACACTAGGAGAAACAGGGCGGGTAATGATAAACGATTACAATGGTTCTCCTCAATTATTGAAAACAGTTAAAGCAAGCGACGGCAAAATATGGCTGCAGCAAAACATAGGCTCCTCCAGAGTGGCAGAATCTCGTGTCGATACTTCGTCTTATGGAGATCTGTTTGCCTGGGGGCGTTGGAATGATAGACATCAGTTGAGAAACAGTGCTATATTGACTAATGGTATGTTAAGTCCTAACAATCCCTCGGCACTTAACAAAACAGGAAATAATCCTTTTTATTATTATGCAACAGCTTCCGGATATTTTTGGTCGGGCGGAGCTGCGACAGATCAGCTTTCTGGTGATTTAACCTATGTAAATTCAACCACAGGCTGTGATCCATGCAGCAAAATGTTGGGTAATGAATGGAGCATGCCCACTAAAGCAGAATGGGAAAATTTAATCTCACAAGAAAACATAACAAATTATTCAACAGCCTATGAATCTAACCTCAAAATTCCATCAGCAGGTTTAAGAAATGTTGCCAATGGAACATTGGGCAGCTTAGGTACACTAGCCCGTTTTTGGACAGCTGATGCAAATGCAAATGGACAAGCCTATGTTGTAAGTATGTCTAATGTATCAGCGACGACATTGCCAATCAGCAGAGGCGGAGGAATATCTGTCAGATGTGTGAGGATACAAAGAACACTGCCTGTAGAATTAATAGATTTCAAAGGAAAATTCAGAAATAAAGGAGTAGAGCTGATGTGGACTACGGCAAGTCAGGTAAATAATGATTTTTATTCAGTTCTTAAATCCCAGAATGGTATTATCTTTCATCCGCTTGCACCTAAAATCGATAATATAAACTCATCTGATGCGCAATATCGCTATACAGATTACGCTCCTTTCGATAATACTTATTACCGGTTGGTACAAACAGATAAAGATGGAACAAAGCGAAATTTAAAAACCATAATAGTTCATGGCAGCATAGCGGAGAATGAATATCTGCAAGTCATTAAAAGCGATGCAGGTTTTTTAGAAGTTATTATTCAACATCCCGTAAGTAAATCAGCAAAGGTAAGAATCATTACTACCGAAGGAAAAGTGGCAGACAGTAGAAATGTAGAAGTAGCCGGTAAGTTTAAGTACTATTTAAACCACTCCAACGGTGTATACATAGTTAATGTGACTTTTGATAACGGTGAAGTAATTAGTAAAAAAGTGATGTTTTAAAATACAGTAAATGAAGAAGGTTAAATTTTTAACAGGAGTATTTTTTCTGTTTTTACAGGCAGTAATTGCTCAACCGCAGAAAACACTCAATTTAATGCCGATACCGCAAAAACTAAATATAAAAGAGGGTAAATTGTATATAGACAGCACTTTAAGGTTGGCAATTCATGGAAGTCCGGCACATAGAATTTATCCAGCGGCAACAAGATTTTTGCGCAGGCTGGATGAACAGACTATTTTATGGTTTAAACAAAATCAAGTGTCTTCTTCTGACAACGATTTAAAGTCCCTGTTGCAGATTCATGTCGAAAAGCCGGGATTAATAAGGCTTAAAGAAGATGAAAGTTACCAGCTGGAGGTTAACGAAAACAGAATTACCATAAAAGCAGCTACAGATATTGGTGCTATGTACGGCTTGGAAACGCTGCTGCAATTACTGGAAGCAGATGAAAAAGGCTTCTATTTTCCTCAGGTATCAATACAAGATGCACCAAGATTTCCCTGGCGGGGATTAATGATAGACGTAGTAAGGCACTGGATACCGTACGAAGTGATTATCAGAAATATAGATGCTATGCTTGCCGTGAAAATGAATGTACTGCATTTGCACTTAACCGATGACCAGGGGTTCAGGGTAGAAAGTAAAGTGCATCCAAAATTACATGAAAAAGGATCTAATGGTCAATATTTCACGCAGGAGCAACTGAGAGATATTGTAAAATACGCTGCGGACAGAGGCATTCGCGTAGTTCCTGAATTTGATATGCCCGGACATGCATCCAGTTGGTTTCCAGGTTATCCGGAATATGCAAGTGCGAAAGGTACTTATCAGATAGAAACCAAATACAGCCATTTTGAGCCAGCACCAACCATGGATCCGACAAATGAATCCCTGTATCCATTTTTAGATACCTTTATCCAGGAAATGACCAATATTTTTCCTGATGAGTATATCCACATTGGAGGTGACGAAAATAGAGGACAGCAATGGGATGCCAATCCGAAAATCCAGGAATTTAAGAAAAAGCATAACCTTCATTCCAATATGGAATTGCAAACCTGGTTTAATGGTAGATTACAAAAAATTCTAGCAAAATACGGAAAGAAAATGATGGGATGGGACGAAATTCTGGAACCAGGTATCTCTAAAGATATCATGATTCATTCTTGGAGAGGAAAGCATTCATTAACCGAAGCAGCAAAAATGGGGTATCCAGTAATCATTTCTTCTGGTTATTATGTGGATTTGCTTTTTGATGCTAAAGACTATTATTTGAATGAACCTTTGGAAGAAGGTCACGACCTGACGCCAGAACAGTTGGCTAATGTATATGGAGGAGAATCTGCTATGTGGGGAGAGATTGTTTCAGCTGAAACTATAGATTCCAGAGCCTGGCCTTCTACTGCAGCAATTGCAGAGAGGTTGTGGTCGCCGCGAGAAATAAGAGATGTAAAAGACATGTACAGAAGACTGGAAATTACCAGCAACCGCTTAGAGTTTTTAGGACTAAACCATAATAAAAACTATGAAGTAATGTTGAAAAGGCTAACCAATGGAGCCGATATAACTGCGCTAAAAACTTTTGTAGATGTCGTAGAGCCCATGAAAGAGCTCTCCAGAAGAAAGCAGGGAATAACTTATTATACCTATACACCATTAACAATGGTGGTAGACGTAGCAAAACCAGATAGCAAAGTAGCCAGGGAATTTACATGGTTAGTTGAGGATTTCCTTCAAAAACCAACAATAGAATTTGGTAATAAAATCAAGGCTTATTATAGCATGTGGATAGAAAATCATTCCAGATTGCAGGAGACCATGAAAGTGGCACCCGCTATACGTGAGATAGAACCAGTTTCGGCAAATCTCGCAAGGTTATCCCTTATAGGAAGTGAATTGGTAGATTATATTCTGGCTAAATCTGCAGGTAAACTTAAATATAAAAATAGAATAGATTATGATAAAGCTGATGATCTGGCCGATGAAATGAGATTTATGGTAAAGCCAAGAGGCAATGTAGAGTTCATTAAAATCATCGATTCTACAAAAAAGCTATTAACTTATGCAGTGGATTAGTGGAAAAAAAGTAGCACTCATTTTTCTTAGTTTGTTTCTGAGTCATTCTGTGGATGTTCGGGCCCAGGAATCAGCCGAGAAAGTAGATACAAAAATCTGGTTGAGTCAGGTGAAATGGATGGATCCATCTACCAATACTTATTTGGGAAGTCCAAGTATAGTAAAACTTCAGAATGGTAATTTACTAGCTTCTTTCGATTACTTTGGAAAGTTTGTTAGTTCTGATGATACTTTTATATATGTTTCCAAAGACAATGGTATCTCCTGGTCGCTTTTAACAGAACTTAAAGGTATGTTTTGGGCCAACTTGTTCCAGCATAAGAATGCTGTATATCTGTTGGGAGTATCGGCAGGCGTGGGTACCAGGAATATTGTCATTATGAAGTCTGTGGATAATGGAAAAACATGGACTACCCCCACCAATTCAAAAAAGGGCCTGTTGTTTACCGATAGTGAAAAAGGTAGAGCTAAATATCATTGTGCACCCGTTCCTGTCGTTTATCATCAAGGTAGGATTTACAGGGCTTTTGAAAGCCTAACTGATTTCTTACCGGGAATGCGGGGTTATAATGCTTTCGCAATATCTGCAAGTGAAGATGCAGACCTGTTAAATGCCGATAGCTGGATTAAAAGTACAGAAGTCGCATACGATAGCTCTAAAGATCCAGAAGGATCAAAAAATACAACCGGATGGATAGAAGGTAATATAGTGACAGGGCCTGATGGTAAGCTCTGGAATATCTTAAGAGTAAACTCAACCCCTTTTGTAGATAGAGGAGCTATGGTTGAGATCAGAGATAGGGGAAAAACAGCCACTTTTAACGTCAATGATTTTATTAACCTGCCGGGCGGAATGAGCAAATTTGTTATACGAAAAGATCCGGAAAAGCCAATTTATTGGATGTTATCGAATAATAATACTCATCCAGGTTTTCCTGCACAAAGGAATGTATTGTCACTTTTTGCATCAAAAGATTTGCGTAATTGGTTTCATGCAAAGGCTTTGATGCAGGACGATCAGGGGTTAAGCGAAACAGAATCTATTAAAAAAACAGGTTTTCAATACCCAGATTGGATTTTCGATGGAAAAGACATTATCTATCTGAGCAGGACTTCCTACAAAGGCTCAAGAAACTATCACGATTCTAATCGGATCACCTTTGGAAGACTAGAGAATTTTAGAAATTATATACCAGAAAATTTAAGAACAGAATAATTATGAAGTACTCAATTGTTTATGTAGTGACAGCAATTTTAGCTTTATCCGTTGGATGTAAAGCAAGAAAGGTAACTCAACCAATAGTAAATAATAGCAACGAAATTATTCCCGCAAAAGAAGTGGGTGCACTTGGTGCTGTCACTGTGTTAGTAGGTGGAGATAAAGTAGATTATAAAACTGTAAGAGCAGCAGATGGGAAAGTCTGGTTGCAGCAGAACCTGGGAGCATTGAGGTCAGCGGCTAATATTGCTGATAAAAATGCTTATGGATATTATATTCAATGGGGAAGAGGATTAGATGGGCATGAAACAGCAGACAGTAAAATAGAAATGGCAGTTGCCTCGCCGAACAATCCACGAGGTTTATCCAAAACAGAAAAAAATCCTTTCTATACATCGGAAAAAAATACTGGTTTCTGGTGGAAGGGAGGCGATCAGTATGACACCTGGGAAGCTAATGAACAGGCAAAGATTAATGAGATAAACGGGTGCGACCCATGTAGGCAATTGTTTGGCAGAGAATGGAGAATACCAACCATACAGGAATGGAAAGTTGTGTTGGCTGCAGAAAAAGTAACCAGTCTTTTAACTGCGTATTCCTCAAATTTAAAGTTGGTTGCGGCGGGTATGCGTAATGCAAATAACGGAAAAGTAGGGAATCAGACAGGAATGTTAAGAATCTGGTCTTCATCAGCGGCAGCTACCGGTAATGCTTATTTGATTAATCTGACAAATAAAGGGGTGGAATATCCGGCGTTTAGTAGAGGAGGCGGTTTATCCGTAAGATGTATCAGAAATAAATAGTATTAGTATGAAGAATATTTTGATTATACTTCTAATATTGGTTTCAGGAAAGCTTTCAGCTCAGATTAACTTGCCAGCATTCTTTTCAGATAACATGATCTTGCAAAGGAATGCAGAGGTTAACTTTTGGGGCTGGGGCAACAGAGGCAGTGAGGTTACTATAACGCCTTCCTGGTCTAATCAACCCATAAAAATAAAGGCATCAGGTCACGCTCGTTTTGAAACTAAATTGAAAACCCCGGAAGCGGGAGGACCTTACGAAATTACAATTGTGAGTGGTGCGTATAAAAAAATACTTAAAAATATTTTAATAGGAGAGGTTTGGTTGTGCTCAGGACAATCGAATATGCAGTGGAATGCAAATAATCAGCTAAAAGAAATGTTGGAGGAGTTGCCGGAAGCTAACCATGCGAATATTAGATTGCTGAACATAAGTAATGTTGCTTCGTTAACACCTCAGGACGATATCTTTGACTCTTGGGTAGCTTGTACTTCCGAGACGGTGAGAAACTTTAGTGCTATAGGTTATTTTATAGCCAAACAGCTCCAGGCAGATTTAAAGGTACCAATAGGTGTTATAAATTCAAGTTGGGGCGGAACGGCAGCTGAGTTCTGGACTCCAGCCAATATCATTCTGGAAGATGCAGAGTTGCTTCAAAATGCTAAGAAACAAAGGCCTGCACCTTCAAAGCCCCATGAGCCGGGCAGCTTGTGGAACTCTATGATCCGCCCATTCGCTGGATACACCATAGCAGGAGTTTTCTGGTATCAGGGCGAATCTAATATCGTTTCCTATAATGGTTATAATAAATTGTTTGGAACAATGATTAAATCCTGGCGAGATGCATGGGGGTATGAATTCCCTTTCTACTATGTGCAAATAGCTCCTTATGATTACAAATCAAAACCGGAAGAACAAAGGGGCGCACTGTTAAGGGAGCAGCAAATAAAAACACTGAATGTTCCTAAAACGGGTATGGTAGTGGTGACTGACTTGGTACCGGATGTTGCTAATATTCACCCAACTCAAAAGAAAGAAGTTGCAAGAAGACTTTCTGAATTGGCGTTGATAGAAACCTACGGTAAGAAATCTGATGACTATAAATCCCCGGTTTATAAGTCGCACCTGGTACAAGGAGACAAAATTATCATTGAGTTTGACTATCTGAAAGGTAGCTTAAAAGTAAATGGGGCACATATTATAGATTTACTGATTGCTAATGAATCCCAAAAATTTATTCCAGCAGATTATAAAATATCTGGGAATAAACTGCTTGTTTATAATAAAGCTGTTAAAAATCCAGTAGCTGTAAGATTTGGGTTCTCCGATGTTTCCATGTCAAACCTGTTTAATAGTAAAGGATTACCTGTTTCTCCTTTCAGAACAGATAATTGGTAATGTGGTATAAAAGGTCCGGTTAACTATTATCGGGCCTTTTAAATCCCATTTACTTCGTTATCGACTTTCTTATTAGCCAGCTTTTCTTTTCCTGGCAATTCATAAGTCATTTCAACCGCTGCAACCCCGGCACCGATAATTCCAATTTCTCTGGCAGCAGACTGTGAAAGATCTATCATCAAATGTTTATTGAAAGGACCTCTGTCATTAATGACTACGGTTACAGATTTTCCATTTTTTGGATTGGTAACAGTAACCTCAGTTCCGAATGGTAAAGTGCGATGAGCAGCTGTTAATTTTTCGTGTCGGTAAACTTGACCGCTGGTGGTTTTTCGCCCGACAAATTTACTGTGGTAGTAAGTGGCTTTGCCTTTTTTTAGAACTATATTTTCATCGTTTTCTTGTGCGTTTACATTCGAAAAATTGAATGTAAAAATCGCTACTAAAAGCAATAATATTTTCATTCTTGTTGATTTACAAGGTGATGCCACAATTGGCAAAGTTTCGAAGATAGGTTAAAAAAATCAAAAATTAAAATTCTAGGCTTTTGGAACGAACTTCATGCTCAATGAATTTACACAATGTCTGGTGTTTTTCTCAGTGAAGCCTTCACCTTCAAAAACGTGTCCAAGATGTCCTCCGCAGTTGGCACAAATTATTTCTATTCTTCGTCCGTCAGCATCAGGAACGCGCTTTACAGCTCCGGGAATTTCATCATCAAAGCTGGGCCATCCGCAATGAGATTCAAATTTATCTTCCGATCTGTAAAGAGGAGCATTACATTGTTTACAAAAATAAGTTCCAGCCTCTTTGAGGTTGGTATATTCGCCGGTGAAAGGGTATTCTGTGCCTTTGTGTAAGATGATATATTCTTCTTCCGGTGTAAGTTTATTATAGGCCATAATGTAAAATTAACATATATTTTAACGGATTGTTT
>NZ_JBEBVH010000101.1:0-13084 GCF_040392825.1 Pseudopedobacter sp. | reverse complement strand
TGCTTATATTTAAAAATATCTCCAGGTCGTAATATCGTTTTTAAAGATATAAACATTATTACATTCAGGCTGTATAAAAAATTGCATATAACACCCTTCAGAATTGGAGCAGACTACTTGAAAAAACTAACAAAAAATTAACACTTTCATTGTGTAGCTTGGAACATTGTTTGCTTGTTTTTTAGCATCTATTTATTTAAAAACAAGGAGGTTATTATGGCAAATCTTGCAAAGACCAACAGAGGAATACCCTCATGGGCTGATTTTTTTAATGCAGATAATTTTTTCGACAACAATTGGCTCAGTAACTTTGACAAAGAATTCCCTGCAGTTAATATTGCCGAGAATGAACAAAATTATTCGTTAGAAGTCATCGTACCAGGTTTTAAGAAAGAAGATTTTCAGGTAAAAGTAGACGATGATATCCTCACCATTAGCGCAGAAACAAAATCAGAAAACAACGAGGAAGGCAAAAAGAAAGAATATACAAGACGTGAATATAGTTTTCGTTCTTTCACCCGTAGCTTTCGATTACCAGACAATGTAAAGGACGATGACATTAACGCTTCTTACAAAGATGGCGTACTTCATTTATCATTACCAAAATCGGAAACTCAGGTAAAAGCAACTAAACAAATCAGCATTGAGTAATCAAATTAATCTTTTTGGACGTTAAGTGGTAAACGTCCAAAAAGAGGTTATCTTTCTTACGCAAGTATTAACATTCTATTGCAGTACTTTTTTAAGCGTACTGAAAAATCACTTAAATATCCTTTTAAACCAAGAACTCTATCTATCCGAAATATTTCTATGGCTACTTACCTAACAAAGTTCTTTTTTCATTAACCATTAAAGTATCTCTATGAGAATAATCAAACCAGCGAGAGCTTTAAAATTTCCAGATTTATAGTGCTAAAGTAATCTATTTCAAACAGGTTTTACAGGGGTCTTTTTCGGGACTTCTTCGGGTCAAGTCCACTATAATAGTGGACTTGACCCGAAGAAGTCTCAAATAAACCTACTTAAATAGTATTGTAAGCGCATTTTTATGTTCGATTTTTATAAAAAATGAACATAAAAATACAAGGCTATAAAAACATCATTCAAAAGAATCCTATTTTCTGAGCAAAGTGACATGATGCTAATTCGCTAAAAGCTTTCCTGATCTGTTTTTACTCTTTTCTACTTTGGAAAAAAAGACGCTATAATTCCATTAAAATAACCAATCGCTTGAGAGAAAGCGATACTTAGCAAGTTATATCTGGGATATGATATATTAAAATTATTAATGAAATAATAAAAAGAGAAAAATATATGATCATACTTACCATCCGCCCTTCCTGAAACAGACCTGACGTATACTTCAGTTTACAAAGCGCCTACTGTTTTCCTGCGCTTCACTTACGTTTCTCCTTCATTCTGTAAGCGTAGCGTAAGACAAACGTAAGCCAGGCGTAAGAGAAACGTAGGACAATCGTAAGAAAAACGTAAGCCAAACGTAAGGGTTGCAAAGGAGATGGTACGGACGTGTGCAGGAGAAACGTAGGAAAAACGAACAAGAAACGTAGGAAAAAATTTATTGGAATTTTAGATCTCCCGGGGAGTGTTCAATAAAGTGTATCATTATTGAAAGATCTACTCCCAAAATAGATTCATTAACGTATAACTCGCAGCTGGCAGTCCAATAATTGTAAAAACTAAAGCATCATAATACCTTCTATTGCAGCGGCTTTTTTATAATAAGCTATTACTTCATTGGCATCATTAACATCTTTAGCTACTGTCAGAGAAATATATTTTCCGTTTTTAGATTCATTGGTCTGCATAGCCTCATCAGGAAAGATTGCTTTTATTTCATCCAATTTATTGACTTCGTTTTTTACGATAAATTTAAAGCTATATTTTCCCGGAAAGGATTCTACCTGTTCTAATTTTTCTTTAAAGGTCGCATAGAAATCTTTTCCATCTAAACCATCTTCTATATTTTGAAAATTGACAATTTTATTTTGATCTTCCATAATAATTCTATTGTTTTTCTTTAACAATCAAACTCTATACCTGTTCTAAAAATTGCTATTTTGTCAGCAATTAAACAGCGAGTAGAATTACCCTGTATTTCGAATAAGGAAAATATGACAGAAAAAGAAAAAATGCTAGCAGGGCTACCTTATAATGCTCAGGACGAAATTTTATATAAAGAAAGAAGAAATACAAAAAGACTGCTACGCCAGTTAAACATTTCTGAATATCTGGTAACTAAGACAGCGAAGAGCATTATTAAACAGCTTATACCTCATGCTCAAAAAAATCTGTACATAGAACCTCCTTTTCACTGCGATTATGGCTACAATATTTATTGCGGTGAAAATGTATATTTCAATGTTAATTGCGTGTTACTGGATTGTTGCAGAATTGAAATAGGAAATAATGTAATGTTTGGACCAAACGTTCAAATCTATACGGCCACACATCCTTTGGGTTTTAAGGAAAGAATGGAATATGAATTGGCAAAGCCTATTACCATAGGAGATCATTGCTGGATTGGCGGAAATACAACTATCTGCCCGGGTGTGACTATTGGTAGAGGCAGTGTAATTGGTGCGGGCTCTGTAGTAAATAAAGATATCCCGGAAAATAGCCTGGCAGTCGGCAATCCGGCCAAAGTAATTAAACAGCTGAATGGAGATTCTGCTATCGGTTAATATCAATAAGTATTTGTTTTGAACGCTCTATTTGATTAACAATATCCCGTCTTGCAGAATTTTCGGCCAGAACTTTTTTCAAATCGGCTATAGAAGAATTTGCTGCCGAAACCACTGCGTTTTTGTTATATATACCGTTAACTTTCTGGCTTTTATAAACACTATATTCCTGGTAAGCTAACCCGCGGTTCTGGTAGAATTTCATGTCAGACGGATTTAAAGATATCCCCGTAGAAAAGTCTCTGATTGCGCCTAACAACAGGGGCTCTTTTTCGGTAGAATTAAGTTCTTTTATTTGCTGACAAAGATTCAGCTTTGCCTTTCCTCTGTAATAATAAGCCACCGATTCGTCTGGTTTATAAGCAATTAACTTATCAAAAGCTTTGATAGACTTTTTGTAGTTATTAGCGTGATAGGCAGAATACCCCATCAAATACAGCGCATTCATATTTGAATTATCTGCGCTATAAGCTTTTTCAAAATAGTTTGCTGCGCTGCCGAAATCTCCATTCATCATAGACCTTTGTCCTAAACGCTCGAAAGGTTCCTGAGCTAACAACGATAACGGCAAAAGGACATTAAATAAAATAACTAATCTTCTCATTCCTGTAAGGGATTTCCTTTCACAATTTATAAAATTTACCTGATGAAAGTTATTTTAGTAACGTTGTATGGCTATAAATATTTTCACAGTCAATACTTCATGACTAATTTACATGATAAATTGGATTTTGTAAGTAAAAAATTGCATATTATGGTAATTTAAACCCGGATAGATTATTGGCATAACTGTTGAACTTTATAGTGCAGCCAGTATAAAAGTTCCTTTCGGCTTTTCAATCTGACAAATTGGCGTTCAAAAAAAATTAATATGAGCAAATTCGATAAATTCGATTTCAACCAGGCATTACCATTAATTACTGAAGATACGGAATTCTTTCCTCTGATATCACAAGAAGATGAGGAAGAGATGAATAACGAACAAACTCCCGAAGTACTTTCAATATTACCATTAAGAAATACGGTTTTATTTCCCGGAGTAGTTATTCCTATTACTGTTGGCAGAGACAAGTCTATAAAACTAATTAAAGACGCTTATAAAGGAGATAAAATCATAGGTGTTGTTGCACAGAAAGATGTCAGTATAGAAGATCCCATTTTTAACGATTTAAATAAAGTTGGTACTGTTGCCGTCATCATCAAGATGCTTCAGATGCCTGACGGGAATACTACAGTTATTATTCAGGGGAAAAACAGGTTTGAACTACAGGAAGAGGTTCAACAAGAACCTTATTTTAAAGCAACCGTTAAAAAATTCGAAGAAATCAGGCCAAAACTGGATAAGGAGTTTAAAGCTATGGTTTCTTCCATTAAGGAAATGGCTGTTCAGATTATACAATCTTCTCAAAATATACCATCCGAGGCCGGGATTGCCATTAAGAACATCGAAAGCACTCCTTTCTTAATCAACTTTATTTCTTCTAACATGAATAGTTCTGTTGAGGACAAGCAGAAGATGCTTGAAGTTGCTAATTTGAGAACAAGAGCCGAGATGGTTCTGGGGCATCTGACTTTGGAATTGCAGATGGTGGAAATTAAAAACCAGATCCAAAATAAAGTAAAGATAGATTTAGATAAGCAACAACGGGACTATTTCCTAAATCAGCAGTTAAAAACCATTCAGGAAGAATTGGGAGGAAATTCTCCGGATATGGAAATAGAAAATCTGCGGGACAGAGCCAAGAAAAAGCTTTGGAGTAAAGATACTGCCAGCCATTTCAATAAAGAGCTGGATAAATTGGCCAGAATGAACCCTGCGGCTGCAGATTATTCTGTCCAGATCAATTATCTGGAGGTGCTTTTAGATTTACCCTGGAATTACGCTACCAAAGATAATTTCGATCTTAAACGGGCTCAGAAGATATTAGACAAGGACCATTACGGATTATAGAAGGTTAAAAAACGCATTATTGAGTATTTGGCTGTTTTAAAACTTAAGCATAACATGAAAGCGCCAATACTTTGTTTAGTTGGTCCTCCGGGAGTCGGAAAAACTTCTCTTGGTAAATCTATAGCTAAAGCTTTGGGACGCAAATATGTTCGTATGGCCTTAGGTGGTGTTAGAGACGAAGCAGAAATCAGAGGACATAGAAAAACCTATATTGGCGCTATGCCGGGAAGAGTTATCCAGTCTATTAAAAAAGGCGGCAGTGCAAATCCTGTTTTTGTACTGGACGAGATAGATAAAGTTGGTAATGATTTTAGGGGTGATCCGTCTTCTGCTCTTTTGGAAGTTTTAGACCCTGAACAAAATAGTGCTTTTAACGATCATTTTCTGGAGTTGGATTACGATTTGTCCAATGTCATGTTTATAGCTACTGCAAACTCTTTGAGTTCTATCCAGCCTGCGTTATTAGACAGGATGGAGGTTATAGAAGTGAATGGCTATACCATAGAAGAAAAAATAGAAATTGCTAAAAAGCACCTGCTTCCTAAGCAAAAAGAACAGCATGGTTTAAAAACTAAGGATGTTGCCTTAAAAAATTCGGTAATCGAAAAAATTATCGAAGATTACACCAGAGAATCTGGAGTACGTGGTCTGGAAAAAAAGATTGGTGCTGTTGTTAGAGGAGCCGCTACAAAAATTGCTATGGAAGAGGAGTACAATGTTAATTTTGGCCCTCAGGAAATAGAAGAAATTTTAGGCCCTCCTATTTTTGATAAGGATTTATATGAAGGAAATGATGTTGCTGGTGTTGTAACCGGTTTAGCCTGGACTCAGGTTGGTGGCGACATCTTATTTATTGAAGCCAGTTTAAGTCCGGGAAAGGGAAAAATGTCGCTTACCGGTAATCTGGGAGATGTCATGAAGGAATCTGCCAGTATCGCTATGGCTTATATAAGAGCACATGCAGACAAGTTTGGCATAGACTACAGGATATTTGACCAATGGGATGTGCATATTCACGTTCCTGCTGGCGCCACACCTAAGGACGGCCCTTCTGCAGGTATCACCATGCTTACCGCTTTAACTTCTGCTTTTACGCAAAGAATGGTTAGACCACATTTAGCTATGACGGGCGAAATCACACTTAGAGGCAAGGTTTTACCTGTTGGCGGTATTCAAGAGAAAATTTTAGCTGCAAAGAGAGCTAATATTAAAGATGTCATCCTTTGCAAATCAAACAAAAAAGACATATTGGAGATCAAAGAAAATTACATTAAGGATTTAAACTTCCATTATGTAAGTGAAATGAGCGAAGTAATTGATTTAGCTCTTTTAAATAAGAAAGTTAAGAATCCATTGGATCTAAAATTTAAGAAAGCATCTGACGAAGATAAATAATATTTACCCCAATAAACGGTCTCATATATTTATTCAATATAGAAGACCGTTTATTATTTTATCCAATATTCTCAACCATAGTTGGGATATTGCAACATAGCTATATATTGAACAGGAGTCTTTCCTGTAAAAAAACGAAATTCACTGATTAAGTGGGAATGGTCGTAAAAACCAAATCTAACAACGATCTCCCACCAGTCTGTACACTGACTTTCTTCTATATATTGCCGAGCCTGATTAAATCGGAGCAAGCGCTGGAACATTTTCGGAGTCATTCCTATTTCGGCCTTAAATGCCCTTTCAAGAGTTTTTGGACTTGTCTTGATTGTTTTTTGCAACGTTTTTATAGTCATATCTCCTGCATTACCTTTCAAGATAGACAGTGACGTCAAAACACAAGCCTTATTTCGCTTTTTTCTATTTCTGGCCTTAACACACAAAAAATTATCAATCAAACAAATAGATTGGGCAATACTTTTAGACTCAATTATTTTCTCATACAATGCAGTAATTTCCTTACCAAAAAGGATTTCTGCGTCCACAATCCGATCTGTGAAATCATTTAGCCTCATACCTGTAAGTTGAAAAACTCCGGTAGGTGTAAAATTTACCGCGACTAGGTCCAAATTAAGAGAGCTACTGAACAATACACTTGGCGAAATAGCTTGCCCTACAAAATAAACTTTGTACTTTAAGCTTATCTTCTCTTTTTTCTGCAAAACTATATTGTCGAGGGGGCAAATATTGAAGATAAGACCTTGGAATATTGGCGAATAATCTGGAAAGATGAAAGGTGTCAAATGCTTAGCGCCTGTCACCCTATAATGTGTAACAATACCCTGCAAGCTGGGGTGAGGTGGCACTTCGGCATATTTAAAAAAATCCAATGTCATGAAAACTCAGGTGTAAATTGGTTGCTTACATAAAAAACCCTGCTATTATGAATATAGCGGGTTTTTTATAAAAATCCAACCTTGCCACCGTTGCTATCCGCAGTGAACGGAGAAACAACCTCATTCTACGGCTTATACGTGATCTCTGCTACGAATGTCTCTGCTGGATTTGTTCCTACTTTTTTCGTTCCGGTCAATTTTGTGGGAAATTTTGGATTTTTGCTGTCGCTAAACTCATAGACATAATTCACTTCTACATTACTCCCCCCAAAAGTTCCAGTCAGTTTCAACGGATTGTTCCCCGCTCCCAAGATATCTTCAAAACCGATATTGTCGCCCAATGGAGCTCCTACTAAATATCGGATCTCTTTCCACCCTACGACATTCTTGAAAGGTGCATTCTTATCATCGTACGTGATTGCCACTTCTCCGGCAACTGTCCCCTCATCAGATAAAACCGCACCGGTCAAATTCCCTGAATCGTAACTAAGTTCAATCTCCATACCACCGACTCCTTCTCCAGACACAATAGTCTTATTACCCGAATAGCTAAGCTGCGTTACGCCGTCCTCTCCACTAGATCTGAAGTTATCGTCCTTCGTTAGCCTGCCGCTTCCATCATAGCTGTACGCATTATAATCATCACTATTCTCTGAACCCCAATATACCTTTTGAATATGTTCTCCGTCATATACGTAAGTTGTGAATGTTCCACCATTTTCGGCTATTTTATCAATCTTAGCAGTATTTCCCTGATAGGTAATGGTATAAGTTTTAGTTGCTCCATTAGAAGTCATAACAATTGTTTGGAGCAAGGTTGCTGTTTCCGGATTCGGCTGTTCTCCGTTATCAGGATTATCCGGGTCGTCTATGACAGGCTCTTCAGGTTCCTTTATAGATTCCCTATTATCCGATTTCTTACATGACACAATGGTCACTGCAATCATAAGCAACAGTAAATATGTCCTTTTCATTTTTTCTATATTTTAGTCCTTATATTAAAAAACACGCTCAAGCTAACCAAAAGCGGTGTTTTTCAGCCAGCTTTGCTAAAGTAGCAGCTATTTCTTTGCCCGTATAGGAAAAAAACGACATTTTATAAATTATAGAAAGAAAAGTAAAACTATTAGGTTCATCTAACTGCTAACTAGGAAAAGGGAGGCTTATTCCTAAAAAAGAAAATCCTTTCGGTTATCTGTATTTTGGCAGCTATAATTGAAATTGATAGAAACATACCTTTCTTAGTTTTCTTTAAATAGTTTTTTATAGTTAATTTAACAGCCAAATAATAAGATTTTACAAAATTGAAATCATGAAAATACTTGTTGCCACAGACTATTCTGAAAACTCAAAGTCTGCGATAGAATTTGCTATTCAGCTTGCTGAACAAAACAATAATATTGAACTGAGCTTCTTTCATTCTCTTCACGTTGGTCATCCTTTCGAGCTTAACGATGAAGATTTTGAAATTATGGAGAAAAACAAGGAGTTGGAAGACGAACAGGTATTAAAGAACTTTGTTGACAGCATTTACGAAAGTATTCAGATTGCACCTAAAAAGCATGAATATATAATTAAGGAATCTGTGGTTCCTCATGGGAACATTATTAATTATGCTGAAAAAGAAAATTTCGACTATATCTGTGTAGGTGCAAGGGGAGCTTCTAAAATAGAAAAATACCTAGGAACAAATACCGTAAATATTATTAACAAAACGACTATTCCAGTATTTGCTATTCCGTCTACTTATCAATCTCATAAAATTGATAAGGTCATGTATGCTTCTGATTTTTCTGATTTAAACAAGGAGCTAAAAACTGTTCTTGACTTTACATCAGATTTACATACTGAAGTAGAGGTTCTTCATTTTGCATTCCCTTCGGAAACGGATCAAAGAATAAAAGATGCAGAAAAACTAAAAGCAGAGTTTAACAATGAACAGGTTAAATTCACTATTATCCCAAATAATGCTTTAAAACCTGTTATCAGCAATATTAAAAATTACGTTAAAGATAACGGGCCTTCTTTATTAATTATGTTTACGGTACAGCATAAGTCTTTCTTTGAAAAATTCCTGTTTGCGGGAAATACAGAAAGTATAGCTTTAAAAGCCACAGTGCCTTTATTGGTTTTTAAAAAGTAATGAAGCTGTCTAAAAAGCCAAAGAACAATATTATTTCGACGACTTTAGGAGATCACCTGCTACCGGCAGACAGGTCTCTTCACCCCACGCATCGAAATGATGATAATCTGTACTTTTGATTTTGAGACTTTGTTTCTATTAGTTATTGCTCCGTTATGCATTACAAACACCTATTCATTCTGACATTCATTATTAGCCTGATAACGGGAAATTGCGTTTACGGACAGAATAATAACAGCTATAATTCTGAATTTGGTTTTACTAGTGATAATGATGCTTATCTGGCTATGGGACAGGACCAATATTATACGAATGGCCTTTTTGTAAACTATAGAAGGGTTATGCCTGAACATACAATCCATAACACGAGGGTCGCAAAAAAAATATGGGAAATCAAAATTGGCCAGCAGATATACAATGCAAAATCAGGATATGTGCCTGGCAGGCAATTTATAGATAGACCTTTCGCCGGTTACCTTTTTGGTTCTTTTTCCAGACACTGGCTTTTTAAAAATGAAAATGGATTAAAAGCCGAATTGCAGATAGGTACTATAGGCGACCGCTCCTTTTCAAAAGAGGGCCAGGAACTTTACCACGAAGCTCTTGGATTTTATGAAATTAATGGATGGCAATATCAAATACAGGATGGACTGGGAATTAATGCCAGAGTTTCTTATTTATATAAAATGACCCAAAACCAGAAAAATAATATTGATTTAAGCCTGCCTGCTTCTGCACTTCTGGGAAACAGCTTTTCGGGCCTAAGAGCAGGATTATTGTTCCGAACCGGAAAAATAAATCCGTTGAATAACTCTATGGCAACAAATAGTAACCTGGCTCATACGGGACGTTACGAAGGAGAATTCTACTTCTTTTTAAAACCGGAACTCAATTGGATAGCATATGATGCAACTATATCCGGATCAATGCTGAGAAAAAAAAGTGAAAATGAAGTGACATTTGACAGTAAACCATTTGTCTTTTCTCAAGAACTGGGACTTGCTTATGCTAAATCGAGATGGAATTTAGGTTTCTCTCTGATATTCAAAACTAAAGAAATAGAAAGCTCTGCGAAAGCTCATCAATACGGAAGCATAAAAATGGGCTATAAGTTTGGAAAACGTTATATAAATAACAAATAACACCTCAGGATTCCCCAAGAATGTCCTTTATTAATATCTTTGCAGTCTCATGAATAAAAATATAGTTGTTGCCATAGACGGTTATTCGTCATGCGGAAAAAGTACCCTTGCCAAAGCTCTGGCAAAAAAACTCCACTTCATTTATATTGACAGCGGCGCAATGTACAGGGCTGTAACTTTGTATTTCTTACGAAACAACATCGACCTGGAAAATGATGCTCAGGTAAAAAAAGCTTTAGAAGAAATAGATTTAAATTTCCATTCCAGGGATTATAATTCTCATATCTTATTAAATGGGGAAGATGTTTCTGATGAAATCAGACAAATGCACATTTCTGAAAATGTAAGTGCTGTCTCGGCCATAAAACAAGTTCGAGAAGCTATGGTGAAGCAGCAACAAAAGATGGGAAAGTCTAAAAATATTGTAATGGATGGTAGAGATATTGGCACTACAGTTTTCCCTCATGCCCAAATTAAGCTCTTCATGACTGCAGATCCTAAGGTTAGAGCCGAAAGAAGATATAAAGAGCTTATAGCAAAGGGCGAAGAAGTAACTCTGGAAGAGATTTTCGAAAACCTTGCTCACAGAGATTATTTGGATACTACACGTAAAGAAAGCCCCTTAACACGAGCAGAAGACGCCATCATTCTGGATAACACAGAACTTACTGAAGCTGAACAATTAAATTTTGCACTTGACAGAGTTGTTCCTTTTCTGGAGCCAGCTTAAATTTCTCATAATGATACATCAATCAGATAAAACCCAACCTTTGGTGTCTTCCTGATTGATGTATACAAAAGTTCCTGTTTTTGCTAAAACGGTATAACTTTTCTCAGGATTGAATAAGCCAACCGGAGCAGATGTCTCTACAGGACTTTTATAAAGCTGTCTAGCTGTTTTTATTTTTGCCGATGGCTTTTTTGACAACAAAATCAGCTTTTCTGAATATTCTAATTTTTGAAATTCATTTTTATAACTCACGCCTTCAGAAGAAACCGATAGAATATTTACAGGTACAGCAGAAGACGCTCCGCGGTTAATTACAACCTCATTTCCTAAGTATTTTATTTCTGATTTTAATTTTGGAGGAACAGTATCTTTCATCAGAACATAGTTTAAAGGATCTACTGCTCCAGATCCGATATAAATACCAAAATGCAGATGTGGTGCTGTTGCTTTCGCGTTACCTGTATTCCCAAGAAGCCCAACAGTTTCTCCTTTTTTAACCTCCTGCCCCGCCGTTACTAACTGGCTATCAAGATGTGCATAGTAAATTATTTGTCCGAACAGTCCCAATCTTTGCCATACCACTTTACCTCCCAAATTGGTTTCCTGTACCCTGCTTATTACTCCATCTTCAACCGCAATTACCGGGGTTCCTCTTTTTGCAAAAATATCTATGCCTTCATGTCTACGTACTCCCCCATCTCTATCTACCCCCCAGAAACTCTTAATGGAACTATTGCTCGCTCCCTTTACCGGAAAACCTAATTTAGGTTCGTCAATAATTTCCAAATCTACCCTTCCAGATACTAAAAGCTCTGGTTGCAATCTTAAAATCAATGTTTTGTCCTGTTTATCTTCGTAAAATAAAACAGTATCAGCACTTTGGATACTAACCAGGTTATTAAGCTGATCTTTCCTTTCAAGAATATCTATAAAAACACCAAACGGTTCGTCTGCAGTGGTTTTAACTTTAAATTTCACTTTTCTTGCAGACGAATAATGAATAATATATCCTAACGCATCCGGAGAACTTTCTCTAAAAAAAATACTCTCCTGAAAAGGTATGGAGACTTCTTTTAATGGATTTCTAACAGCTTCTTCACCATTTGATACCCAGGCCTTTCCCATTTTTGTTTTAGATAAGCCTGTGCTTTCAAGTTTATTTAAATAAGTTTTGTAAGGAGAAACCTTAAAAACACTCTTACAGGAATGCAGCAGCAATAACATTAAAAAGCCTATATAAATATACCTGTTTAGCTGCATGTCTATTCTTCTTCGTTATGCTGATCATACTGTTGCTCATCTTGCGGAAGATCTATAGTATTTGTAATTTTTTCCTCTGCTGTTTTTCTATAATCGTCCATAGAGTATTGCCTTTTTTCGGGATTAGGGTGCTTAAGCGTTTGCTTTGCGTCAAATTCCTTTTCTGCCGAAATTTCGTCCTGATTGGCTTCTTTAATATTTTTTTCTTTTTGGTTTTTCATGGTAAACTAGTTTTAAGTACTGTATTATTATAATAGCATATATAGTGCCGGTTACCTATATATAAATAAACGCCGTTACTTTCTTTGTATATAAAGGGGATAATAACGGTGTCTGAAATAATTAAAAACCTGTTTGAGAATAAATGCAAAATGCTCAAAATCAATCAAATTTATTTTCTATTTCCGAATATATATTATTACCTTTGCCATCCCCAAAGCGGGAAAAAAGGAGATAATTTATTTAATGGCAAAAAAACAAGTAGCAGAAAAGGAGTTAAAAGCAAAAGAAGCAGAACTTCAAGACACTAAAGGTCGTGTAAAAGAGACATTTGAATCAGAAGCTGATTCATTATCTATCGACGAAATTAAATCATCTAGCCGTCAGGCAGATCCGGAAGATTTCGACTGGGATGCAGACGACAAAGTTTTCGGTAACTACAGCCAAACCGAAAGAGAAAAATTAGAACAATTGTACGCAGGTACTTTCAACTCTGTTGAAAAAGGTGAAATTATTTCAGGTACTGTTGTTTCTATCAACAACAAAGATGTGGTATTAAACATTGGTTTCAAATCTGATGGTTTAGTTCCATTGAACGAATTCCGCGACATGCCAGAATTAAAAGTTGGCGATGTTGTAGATGTATTTG
>NZ_JBEBVH010000100.1:0-13286 GCF_040392825.1 Pseudopedobacter sp. | reverse complement strand
AGGCTTGTCAGTGCTTTATGATTGTTCAGTACACTGTTTTTTATTTTTCCGGCACCGGGGATTGAAGGGCGTTAATCGGTACATGCAATGCTTTTTGTAGGATGGTTTTTTAAACGTCTGCCTTGTGGTAAGCAGGTAAATCGTTATGAGGCCGAAATTCGTTCTTAGGAAAGGTCTACGGGGATAATCTGTGCGGTAATAATACCAAAGATTTTGATGTTTCCCGATCTGTCGGAATTAAAGTCGTAACAGTCACTTAAATAACAAAGAGCACAAAGCTTTTTTTGTGCTCTTTGTTATTTAAGTGTCTTTTATGGTTAATTATACAACTATAAAGACTTTGAATAGGCTAATATCTTCGAAATTGTCTCTTCTGAAGGAGATTTGATTAAATCATCCAGACTTGGAGCTATCTTTTGATAAAAATCCTTTTCAAAATCTGTTACCGTTTCCATAAAATCACCTTTTACGTCTTTATCAACCGACCCGTTGTGAATAGTAGAAGTTTCCATCATATATGTTTTCTAAAGATTAATACTATAGAAACGATAACTATTATCAGTTATTTTATGGAAATCAAAATAATTTGGAATTTTTAGTTAGTTAGTTAGTTAGTTAGTTAGTTAGTTTCCCGAAGGGGTGTCCAAATGGAAGCCTTTGGCTCCATTCGTTAGTTGATCATCCACGGAGTTTCAGTGTTAAATGGGAGAAGTTAGGGGGATTTTTCTTGCTAATCACCCACAACAATCTCAGACTTTACTATTATCAGAGCATTCAGATTCAAAAAATAGTTTTTAGCGCCGCTTTACTTAAGACTATAGGACGAGACCTATTCAAGACATGTCCGAAACAGATTGCATATAAATACGGATGAAACTCGGATGAAAGAGGGATTAAACTCGGATGAAGGAGGGGAATCGCCCCTGTTTTATCCGTGTTATACTGTCTTTAACAGCTGTTTAATCTGAACTTCTGTTGAATGTTGTATATATTAGGTAAGTATCAGGCCTGGATACAGGGTAAGGAATATACAAATACAGCTTTTTTGGGAATCAGTAACTAATCAGGTTATTAACGTAGCTGGTAATAAATGTTTCAGGTATTATTTCTACTTCCTGTACTGGCGCAGGGGTAAGCAGGCAAAAGTGCTGGAAGCATTCTTTTGGGGTTTCCTGTATTTGTTGAGCAGAAACTTTGATAATAGTAAGCAGATTTGATTATGTTATTTGTTACAATAAAAACCCCAGCCTGAAAAGCGGTTGGGGTTTTGTTTGTTTTAGTTTTTTAATAGCATCTCTTTCTCAGCTATCATTTTTCTGAGATTATTTAATGCATATCTCATTCTTCCCAATGCGGTGTTGATACTTACATTGGTTAAATCGGCAATCTCTTTAAAAGATAAATCTCCAAAATGCCGCATGATTAATACTTCTTTCTGTTCTGATGGTAAATAATGGATAAGTGCTTTAATATCTTTATAGGTCTGCTCTTTAACCATTTTCTCTTCCATACTTTCGTCGTGTATACCCAACACATCAAAGATGTCGAAACCTTCGCTGTTTACGATTACCGGCGACCTTTTTTGTTTTCTGTAATGGTCTATAACCAGGTTGTGCCCAATTCTAAGTGCCCAGGGCAAAAACTTACCTTCTTCGTTATATTTTCCGGCTTTTAATGTGTTAATGATTTTTATGAAAGTATCCTGAAAAATATCTTCTGCTAAATACTCGTCTTTAACAAGTAAATAAATAGACGTATAAATTTTTGATTTATGCCTTTTGATCAATTCAGCTAAAGCAGCCTCTTTACCATTAATATATAGATGTATTAATTCTTGGTCTGTTTTAAGATGAAAGCCCATAATTCTCCTCCTTAATTTCTGTTTGTTTTCTTTTATTAAGTAGAGTTTTTTTCCTATAGGCGTTTTCCTTATTTGCTATTATTAATGTTTGACCAAATGAAATAATAAATTCACAAAAAACAAAATTTTAAATGTTAATAATTATTAAATGTACTTTATAAGTTACAAGTTTTTGATTTATAGTTTGTTGTCTGTTTTTGTCTCTGCAATGTATAATCTCAAATATTAGTCAAAAAAAGTGTACACGTTAAAAAAACAATTTTATAAGCCGTACTTTTGTAAGATATAAATCTTTGCAAAAGGTTTAATCTGGGACACAAAGCATGATAGAAAATAAAGATTCGGCTAAGAATATATTAATTAAAGGGGCGAAAGTACATAATCTGAAAAATATAGACGTAGCTATTCCGAAGAATGAATTGGTGGTGATAACGGGAATGTCGGGATCAGGAAAATCATCTCTGGCATTTGATACTTTGTATGCTGAAGGGCAAAGGCGATATGTGGAAAGCCTATCTTCTTATGCCAGACAGTTTATGGGAAGGATGAACAAACCTGATGTGGACTATATCAAAGGGATTGCACCGGCAATTGCGATAGAACAAAAAGTCATTACATCTAATCCCCGTTCTACAGTTGGTACTTCTACAGAAATATATGACTATTTGAAATTACTTTTTAGCCGGATTGGCAAAACCATATCGCCCATATCCGGAGCCGAAGTAAAAAAGGACACCGTAACGGATGTAGTAAATTATATTACGGGTCTTCCGGAAGAATCTACTGTAACTATTATCAGTGTTTTACATCCTCAGAATAACAGAACTTTAAAAGAAGAGCTCGCTATACTTCTTCAAAAAGGATTTGTTAGGGTAATGTACGAGGGAGCAATTCGTAAAGTTGAGGATTTGATTGAGGATGAAAGTGTAGAAAATAAGGAGTTGAACTTGTCTGACGATGTTTACATTATTATAGACAGGGTAGTAACCAATCAGGAAGACGAAACTTTAAGCAGAATAGCCGACTCTGTTCAAACCGCATTTTTCGAAGGAAAAGGCGATTGTTATATAGATTACGAAGGTGACAGAAAGCATTTTTCGGATCGTTTTGAGTTGGACGGGCTAAAATTTGAAGAGCCTGTACCTAATTTTTTTAGTTTCAATAATCCGTACGGCGCATGTCCAACCTGCGAAGGCTATGGGAAGGTTATAGGAATAGATGAAGATCTGGTAATTCCGGATAAATCGAAATCTGTATATGACGGGGCAATTGTACCCTGGCGAGGTGAAAAGATGAAAGAATGGGCAGATAAACTGATTAAAAATGCTGCCAAATTTGATTTTCCGATTCATCGCGCTGTAGCAGATCTTACAGAAGAGCAAAGAGCACTTCTATGGACGGGGAACAAGTATTTCGCCGGATTAAATGATTTTTTTAAGTATCTAGAAGAACAAACTTATAAAATCCAGTATCGGGTAATGTTGTCGCGTTACAGAGGAAAGACCAATTGTCCGGATTGTAAAGGAACCCGCCTGAGAAAAGATGCAGCTTATGTGAAAATTAAGGGAAAATCTATTTCTGATCTGGTTTTGATGCCTTTGGAGAAACTCCTGGCATTTTTTAACGAATTAGAGCTGGACGAGCGCGAAAAGATTATATCAAAGCGATTGTTAGTCGAAATTTCCAACAGAATAAAATTCCTGAATGAAGTAGGCCTGGGATATCTAACCCTAAATCGTTTGTCGAATACTTTGTCTGGTGGCGAATCTCAAAGAATAAATCTGGCAACTTCTTTAGGAAGTTCGTTGGTAGGCTCTATATATGTTTTAGATGAGCCCAGCATTGGGTTACATCCCAAAGATACAAATAGGTTGATTGGTGTTTTAAAGTCTCTGAGAGATGTGGGGAATACTGTATTGGTGGTAGAACATGAGGAAGAGATGATGAAGTCTGCGGACCATATTATCGATATTGGACCGGAGGCAGGTTCTCATGGCGGGAATCTGGTGTTTGAAGGAAGCTTTAAGGAAATTCTGCGAGATAAAAACAGTTTGACAGGAAAATACCTGAATGGCGATTTAAAAATTGATATACCTTCCAGAAGAAGAAAAGCGTTCGATTTTATAACCATCAAAGGAGCCAGGGAAAATAACCTTAAGAATGTAACGGTACAATTTCCTTTGGGAGTTTTAACGGCTGTTACCGGAGTTTCCGGTTCGGGTAAGACATCTTTGGTAAAACGTGTTCTTTACCCTGCTTTACAAAAAGTGTTAGGGAATTATTCGGGAGAACAGACTGGCGCTTATGACCGCATTGAAGGTGCTTATGACTTGCTGTCGCAGGTAGAGCTGGTAGATCAGAACCCTATAGGCCGTTCTTCGAGATCTAATCCGGTAACTTATGTGAAGGCATGGGATGAAATTCGCTCGTTATATGCTTCGCAATCATCTGCCAAAGCAGCCGGACTAAAACCTGCAGCTTTTTCTTTCAATGTAGAAGGAGGAAGATGCGATGTATGCCAGGGAGAAGGAGAAGTTAAGATAGAAATGCAATTTATGGCAGATATTTATTTGCCATGTGAGGCTTGCGGAGGAAAACGTTTTAAACAACACGTGTTAGATATTACGTATAAAGATAAGACGGTTTCCGAAGTTTTAGATATGACTATAGACGAAGCCTTAGCTTTTTTTAAAGAAGAACAAAAGATTGTAAATAAGTTACAGCCTCTGGCAGATGTAGGTTTAGGTTATGTGAAGCTGGGGCAGTCAAGCAATACTTTGTCTGGAGGTGAGGCGCAGCGTATTAAGCTGGCATCATTCTTAATTAAAGGAAACAACAGTCATAAAAGTCTTTTTATTTTTGATGAGCCTACCACAGGATTGCATTTTCATGATATTAAAAAGCTATTAAAATCTTTCGAAGCTTTAATAGAGCAGGGAAACTCGATTATAGTTATAGAACATAACATGGATGTGGTGAAATGTGCTGATTGGGTAATTGATATAGGTCCGGAAGGTGGGGAAAAAGGAGGATATGTTGTTTTTGAGGGAACACCTGAAGAGCTTATTAAGGAAGAAAAATCTTATACAGGACAATATTTACAGGATAGATTTGATTAGTTTATCAGTCATTAGTTGAAATAGTCAATTGGTTGAAAAGATTTATTAATCTAATTGTCTAAACATACTGTGTATTATGGGTATACCAGTTTGGAAGATTTAGAAATATATAAAAGGGCTTTTGTTTTTTATCTGATAAAATATATAAAGAAGTTTCGGCATGGAAAGATATATTTGCAAAAGACTACTATAGTTAAACAAAGTGATATTATAAGAGTTGATTTTTATTTTGATTTGTTGAAATAAGGAGGAAAGTGGCAATTCACAAAACAAAAAATAATGATAGCTAATAATTACTAAAATAATCTGGAATAGTATAATAGCCATGGTAAGTGATTAATTATCGATAATCTGTGGCTGATTAACTAACGTATATGAAAGAAGAGTCAAAGCTTATCAGAACCCAAGCTAAAAGGTCTGAAAACAGAGAGCATTCGGTGCCTCTATATCTTACTTCAAGCTTCATTTTCGACGATGCAGAGCAAGGTAGAGCAATTTTTGCAGAAGAAATAGCGGGAAACGTATATTCAAGATATTCTAACCCGAATACAACAGAATTTATAGAAAAGGTATGTGAATTGGAAGAAGCGGAGGCGGGGCTGGCATTCTCATCGGGTATGGCTGCAGTTTTTGCTTCATTTGCCGCTTTGTTAAAAAGTGGAGATCATATTATTTCATTTCGATCGGTTTTTGGTTCCACGCATCAGTTACTTACAACCTTATTTCCGCGGTGGGGAATAACCTCAACTTATGTAGATGCGTTTAATCCGGAAGCGATCTATGATGCAATTCAGGAAAATACCAGGATGATCTTTCTGGAAACACCTTCTAATCCCGGGTTGGAATTGGTTGATTTGGAATGGCTATGCAAAATCAAAGAAAAATATCCTCATATTATCATCAATGTAGATAATTGTTTTGCTACCCCGTATTTGCAAAAGCCGATAAAGTTTGGAGTAGACCTTGTCAGCCATTCAGCAACGAAATACATGGATGGGCAGGGCAGGGTGCTTGGTGGCGTAGTGGTTGGTAGAAAAGACCTGATGAAAGAAATCATGTTCTTCATCAGACATACAGGTCCGGCTATGTCTGCCTTTAATGCTTGGTTGTTATCTAAAAGTTTGGAAACACTACCAATAAGGATGGACAGACATTGCAGTAATGCATTGGCTGTTGCAACGTTTTTAGAAAGCATGAAAGACGATGTGGAAGTGGTAAGATACCCCCACTTGCCGTCTCATCCGCAATATGAATTGGCTAAAAAGCAAATGAAGCAGGGTGGTGGAATTGTAACTTTCGTGGTTAAAGGCGGGGCAGAAAGAGCAGCTAAATTCTTAGACGCTCTGAATATGGTTCTATTCTCGTCTAATTTAGGTGATTCCAGATCTATAGCAACACATCCGGCAACGACCACCCACTCCAAGTTAACGGAAGAAGAAAGAAAGAATATAGGTATCTTTCAGGGAACCATCAGGTTGTCTGTGGGATTAGAAAATATAGACGATTTAAGAAGCGATTTAGAACAAGCATTAACGAAATCCAGATAGTATGAAAGTCGAGTTACAACGTAAAAATCAAGCAGTTCATTTCGAAGGGAAAGGTTCTTCTGCTGCAAATATAAAAATAAATATTGACGGCTCTCCGGAAATTGGAGGTGAAGGTTTAGGAGTTAGGCCAATGGAATTGGTACTAATGGCCTTGGGATCTTGCAGTTCTCTGGATTTGTTAGCTATTTTAAAGAAACAAAGACAGCAGGTAGATGATGTGAAAATGGAAGTTTCGGCAACCAGAGCAGATGCTATTCCGGCTGTTTTCAAAACTATTCATATCACGTTTAAGTTTAAAGGCGACCTGGACAGACAAAAAGTAGAGAAGGCGGCAGAATTGGCTGTTAAAAAGTATTGTTCTGTTCATGATATGTTAGCTGCCGGCGGGGTAGAAATTACTTATTCTGTAGAAATTGAGTAAATTGCTACACTAAGATCAGGATAACCACATGCTGTCCAAAAAAACCAAATATGGCATTAGAGCTCTGATTGCTCTTGGTGAACACTACGATAAGGAACCGGTGAACATTTCCTTTATTGCGGAGTCTGAAAATATTCCAAAGAAATTTTTAGAACAGATTTTGCTTGAACTAAGGAATGCAGGTTTTTTATATAGTAAAAAGGGGGCAGGAGGTGGTTATTCTCTGTTGAAAAATCCAAAAGATATCAATCTTGTGCAGGTAATGCGTATTACCGGTGGCCCTATAGCACAGTTGCCTTGTGTTAGTTTAAACTTTTACCAGCGCTGTGAAGAATGCAGAGACGAAGAGAATTGTGGTATAAGAGATACATTTCGGGATGTCAGGGACGCAACGCTGAAAATTCTTTCGGAAACTACCATTGCCGATTTAATTGCAAAAGAGAAGGGAATACCTAAAGAATAATAAATAAAAATAAAGTCTACTAAATCCGTATACATTATATATATTTGCATATTATTAGTTTAGGCTAATAGTTTGAGTGTAGTAAATGGAAAGTTGAAATCCAAATTTTAACAGAATCGGATTTTTAATAAAGAGTTATGCAAAGTTTTAGAAGTGAATTGGAAAATCCTTTGGTAGCAAAGGAAATCATAGATTTAGATAAAAAAATCAGAGCCTTTCGTGAAGGTAAAATCCATGACGAAAAGTTTAGAAGTTTAAGACTGGCGAGGGGGATTTATGGTCAGCGCCAACCAGGAGTACAAATGGTACGTATTAAAATACCTTTTGGAAAAATCACTTTTAAACAAATACTCAAAATAGCAGATGTATCTGATGAATACGCTTCTAAAAATCTGCATTTCACTACCCGTCAGGATATCCAGATTCACTATGTTAGCTTAGACAGAACACCTGAGCTATGGGCTAAATTAGCAGAAGATGATATTACCATTCGTGAAGCTTGTAGCAACACTGTAAGAAACGTTACAGCCTCATGTACTGCAGGTATAGATCCGGCAGAACCTTTTGATGTTTCTGCTTATGCGCATGGTTTCTTTAAATACTTTTTAGGCAATCCGGTTAGCATGGAGCTGGGAAGGAAATTTAAATTTGGTTTTTCTTCAAGTGAAGAAGATACTGCTTTTTCTTTTATCCATGACATTGGTTTTATTCCAAAGGTGAAGTACGAAAACGGAGAAGAAATAAGAGGATTTAAAGTGGTTCTGGGAGGAAGTTTAGGAGCACAGCCATATATCGGTCAGTTAGTGACAGATTTTATGCATGAGGATTTGATTATTCCTTTTTCAGAAGCTGTTTTACGTGTGTTCGACAGATATGGAGAGCGTACCAACAGAAATAAAGCCAGATTAAAATTCTTGTTGAATAAAGTAGGTTTCGACGAGTTTTTAAAAATGGTAGAGGAAGAGCGTATATCTACTAAAGTTAAAACTTATAAAATAGATAGAAACGTTGTAGATACTCCAAATATTCCTGAGCCTGTGGCAGCTCCGGCAGAAATACCGGTTAATAAACAATTGGCATACGAAGTATGGTCAGGAACCAATATTTTTTCGCAAAAACAGGAAGGTTTTTACGGGGTGTATGTTAAGGTTAAAACCGGTGATATGTCTACGGCGAAAGTGCGCCAATTTGTGGAAGCTGTAAGACCTCTAATCGCCGATGAGATGAGGGTAACCATTAACCAGGGCTTGCTGCTTAAATACGTTAGAAAAGAAGCTTTGCCGGCGTTATTTTTGGCTTTAGATGAATTAGGCTTATCAGAACCAGGACATAATAGTGTTGCCGATGTAACCACCTGTCCGGGAACAGATACCTGTAATCTGGGAATTTCGAATTCTATGGAATTATCCAGAGTGTTAGAATCTGTTGTACACGAAGAATACGCTGATTTTGTTTATAATAAAGAAATCAAGATAAAGATTAGCGGTTGTATGAATAGCTGCGGTCAGCATGGTATTGCCCATATTGGTTTCCACGGAAGTTCTATGAAAGTAAACGGCAAGATTATGCCTACTGTACAAGTGTTGTTAGGCGGAGGGGCTGTTGGTAACGGAGAAGGAAGAGCTGCAGATAAAGTAATTAAAGTTCCGTCAAAAAGAGCTCCACAGGTTTTACGTACTATCCTGGATGACTATAGTATTAAAGGAGAAGCTTATGGAAGCTTCCTGAACTACTATGATGGCTTGGGTAAAGATTATTTTTATCAGTTATTAAAACCTATTGCAGATCAGGAAACCGTTACTGATGACGATTTTATAGATTGGGGACAAAACGAAGACTTTGTAAGGGCTATAGGTGTTGGAGAGTGTGCGGGAGTAGTTATAGATTTAGTAGCGACACTAATTTTTGAAACAGAAGAGAAATACGGCTGGGCATTAGAAGCTTACGATCAGGAATTATGGGCAGATGCAATTTACCATGCGTATAATACTTTGATAAGTGGAGCAAAAGCTATTTTATTGGATAAAGGAATTAGCCAGAGCACTCAAATTGCAATAATTAAAGCTTTTGATGAACATTTTGCGGCAGAATTCGAAATTAATGGCTTTACAGATTTAGTTTTACAGATTAATAAATACGAGCCGTCACAAGAGTTTGCAGAAGCTTATCTTGCGCAGTCAAGGGATTTTCTGGAAAAAGTAAAATCTTTTAGAGGAAAAGCAGAACAAGTAGCACAATAGTGCACATATAATAGTTAGTGAATTTATGCCATCTGAAGTGGAGGATATAGAAATAGAGGAAAAAAAAGGAAATGAGCTTTTCCCTGTATTTCTAAAGTTACAGAACTTTAATACGCTACTGGTTGGAGCAGGAAATGTGGGATTAGAAAAATTGGAAGCTATGCTTGCAAACAGTCCCAATGCTGCTATTACTATAGTTGCAGACAGAGTTTTAGAACGTATAAATTCACTAACTAATCAATATCCACAGCTACAAATACATCAAAGAGTTTTCCAATCTTCTGATCTGGAAAATAAAGAACTGGTTGTTTTAGCTACAGATAATTACGAACTGCATAAAGAGATTCATCAATTATGCAAAGAGCGGGGCATATTGTTAAATGTGGCAGATACTCCAGATCTTTGTGATTTTTATCTGGGATCTATTGTAAAGAAGGGAAATCTTAAGATAGCCATTTCTACAAATGGAAAATCTCCAACAATCGCTAAACGAATCAAAGAGGTTTTAAACGAGAACATCCCTAACGAGATTGATGAATCGCTGGAGAATATCAATAAATTAAGAGATAAGCTTTCGGGAGATTTTACAGAAAAGGTAAAAAAGCTAAATGAAATTACAGCTGGTTTAGTTACCAAAGATGATGCTGCAACAGGAAATATTACGCCAAAAAAATTAAGTTTTATCATTTGGTCTATTGTTGTTGTTTTTTGTGCAATCTTATTTGTAACACTTTATGAAAGGGATCCGGAATTTAACTCTTTTGTAAACAACGTAAATCCGGAATTTTATAAATTTTTAGCAGCAGGTTTCGTGTTTGCAATGATTGATGGAGCTATTGGTATGTCTTATGGCGTAACGACGACAACGTTTTCGTTATCTATGGGAATTCCTCCGGCTTCGGCAAGTACAGGCGTTCATATCTCTGAAATTTTGAGCAATGGTATTGCCGGCTGGATGCATTATAAGATGGGTAATGTAAATAAGAAGCTCTTTAAGTTATTGGTGATTGCAGGTATTATTGGTGCGGTTACAGGGGCTTATTTGTTATCTTCTCTAGAGCATTACAGTCATTATACAAAGCCAATAATTTCGATATATACCTTCTGTTTAGGCGTATTAATTTTAAGAAAGGCATTTTTAGCACAACAAAGGGCAAAAAAGAAAGTAAAAACTAAAAAGATTACTAAAATTAAACCTCTGGGGTTTTTCGGAGGATTTATAGATGCAGTTGGTGGCGGTGGTTGGGGAACAATAGTTCTTTCTTCATTAATAGCAGGTGGCAGACATGCCAGGTTTTCATTGGGTTCGGTGAAACTAAGCAGATTTTTTATCGCTTTAATGAGTTCGCTTACCTTTATTACCATGTTAGATAATCTTCATTGGTATGTGGTTTCGGGGTTAGTTTTGGGAAGTGCTATAGCTTCTCCAATAGCGGCAAAAGTTTCCAATAAAATATCAGCGAAATCTATTATGGTTGCTGTAGGAGTTATTGTCATATTGGCCAGCTCCAAAAATATTGTTGGTTTTATTATGACTATTTTTAAGCTTTAAATGCGAGAAGATAATTGTAATTTCGCACATTTAAAATCATGGACAGAGAAAACGAGATAAAAGAAATAATAAAGGGACTTTCGGCAGAAGAATCTTTAGCTGTTTTGGCCAGAGAGTTTGCCGGAGACATAGTGTTTTCTACAAGTTTTGGTTGGGAAGATCAGGTTATTTCTCATATGATTTTTAGTGAAAATTTACCTATAGACGTATTTACATTAGATACGGGTAGATTGTTTACTGAAACTTACTATGTCTGGAACAGGACATTGGAAACTTACCAGAAACCAATTCATACGTTCTATCCGGATGCTCAGTTATTACAAAATTTTGTAACGGAAAAAGGTCCCAATAGCTTTTATGAAAGTGTGGAGAACAGGAAAACTTGTTGCGGTATCAGAAAAGTAGAGCCTTTGAACAGAGCTTTGAAAGATAAAAAAATCTGGATTACAGGAATCAGGGCAGAACAATCTCCGAACCGTACAGACATGGAATGGGTAGAATGGGACGAAGCTCACCAGTTGGTAAAAGTTCATCCTATATTTTCGTGGACATTGGAAGATGTAAAAGCTTACGTTTCCAGTAACCATATTCCTTATAACCCTTTACATGATAAAGGTTTCCCGAGTATTGGCTGCTCGCCTTGTACAAGAGCTGTAGCGCCGGGTGAGGATTTCAGAGCCGGGAGATGGTGGTGGGAAGACCAGAGCAAAAAAGAGTGTGGTTTGCATAGTAAATAGTATCAAGTACTTCGTATCAAGTATCAAGAGATAGCGTACTTGTGAGGTAGTAGAATAATAAAGAATAAAAGCTTTAAGCCTTTCGCTTTTAGCTTTAAGCTTAACAATATGGATTATTTAGATCAGTTAGAGGCAGAGGCAATTGCCATTTTAAGAGAAGTTGCCGGGCAGTTTGAGAAGCCTGCGCTTTTATTTTCGGGAGGTAAGGATTCAATCACATTAGTGAAATTGGCTGAAAAGGCTTTTCGTCCCGGAAAATTCCCATTTCCTTTAGTACATATCGATACTGGGCATAATTTTCCTGAGACAATCGAATTTAGAGATAAATTGATTGCCGATTTAGGAGAGAAGCTAGTAGTTGGTTATGTTCAGGATTCAATTGATCAGGGAAAAGTAATCGAGCAAACCGGTAAAAATGCGAGCAGAAATCAATTGCAAACAGTTACCTTGTTAGATACCATTGCTGCTGGTGGATATGATGCTTGTATAGGCGGTGCCAGGCGTGACGAAGAAAAGGCAAGAGCTAAAGAGCGTATCTTTTCTGTAAGAGACGAATTTGGACAATGGGATTCTAAACGTCAACGTCCGGAACTTTGGAATATTTACAATGGAAAAATCCATAAAGGTGAAAATGTGCGTGTTTTCCCAATCAGTAACTGGACAGAGCTGGATGTTTGGAACTATATTAAAAGAGAAAATATTGCATTGCCATCTG
Source organism: Pseudopedobacter sp. (assembly GCF_040392825.1). Lineage (NCBI taxonomy): Bacteria > Pseudomonadati > Bacteroidota > Sphingobacteriia > Sphingobacteriales > Sphingobacteriaceae > Pseudopedobacter > Pseudopedobacter sp. The sequence continues at coordinate 631 of NZ_JBEBVH010000100.1, read as the reverse complement.
TTTATTTCGCACATGAAAGAGATTGTATCTTAAGAAATGGACAATGGATGGCAGCATCTGAATACATGAATATGGACGAAGAGGATATTGTTGTAAAGAAAAAAGTCCGTTTCAGAACAGTGGGAGACATGACATGTACTGCCGCTGTAGAATCTGAAAAAACAGATATTGATGATATCATTCATGAAATTGCCCAATCTAAAATTTCTGAAAGAGGCGCGAGAATGGACGATAAAGTTTCTGAAGCAGCAATGGAAGAACGTAAAAAAGGAGGATATTTCTAATGGATATTTTAAAATTTATTACAGCAGGTAGTGTAGATGATGGTAAAAGTACACTTATAGGAAGGTTATTGTACGATACAGGGTCTGTACTGCAAGATCAATTAGAAGCTATCCAGAGATCCAGTAGAAAGAATGACGATGGAACTGTAGACCTGGCTATTTTAACAGATGGCCTGAAAGCAGAACGCGAACAGGGAATTACTATAGATGTTGCTTATAAATATTTTCAGACAGACAAAAGAAAGTTCATTATAGCAGATACACCAGGCCATATTCAATATACAAGGAATATGGTTACCGGTGCATCTAATGCTGATTTAGCTATTATTCTGGTAGATGCCAGAAAA
>NZ_JBEBVH010000099.1:0-13300 GCF_040392825.1 Pseudopedobacter sp. | reverse complement strand
GGAAATACGGTGGCTTTTCCTGATCGGGCAACCCCATGTAAAGCCTCGTTCCACCAATCGTAAGCTGGAATACCTAGACGGCCTACAGGTTTAGAGCTATTCATCATCAAACCAACTTTCTCTTCCAGCGTTAGCAATCCCAATAAATTTTCTATTCGTTCATTAACAGGTAAATCCGGATTCCTGAACTTATAGGGTATTTCCTGACTTTTCAAATTACTGTTACCTAACAAACAATAAAAGAAACATGTAACTAAAAAACGGATTATATTTTTGTCCATATCAATAATTTATAATTCCATTAAATTTTGAGTAGCTGGGTAAGCGCTTTACCTTATCGGCGTATGATTTCAGGCTTAAATCCAAACCATATTTTACTATTCCGTAAAGTAAGACGAATAGGGATATTACAGATGTCAGATATGTTGAAATATATAGCTTAAATGTTCAATTCCATTAGTTTAGGATATAATAATCTACGATTTAATAATTATGAATTTCACTCTCGCTAATACTTCCACATTCTCACATGAACAAAAGTAATTTAACGTGATGAGGTTATATCAGTAAAAATAGACGCTCATTTTCAAATAAGCTTCGGAAAAAATATTGCTACAATTTTTTGAACTTTGTGTTCTTAGGGTTAATCCAGATAATCTAAGGCATTTGAAAGGCCGACGCCGGCAAACCTTCTTTATTATATAAATTTGCTTTAGCCGGATTATGGCTCCAACCGTATCTTAAACGTTTCGGATTTTTCACATCGTCATTCCACACGATCACCTTATTTCCTTCTATTTTAGCTTTCGCCCATTTAAAAGCACCAGATGCATCTGCAACAGCAAAGTGCTTCAATTGCTCATTATTTCTACTCACCAGACCGGAGCCGACATGATCGAAAGTCAAAATAAACTTACCGTCTTTTATTTCGTAAGATTTCAAGACTGGCCCTGAGTAGACTACTTCTTTATCTCCATAAGCAAGGTATTCAGCTGCCAGTGCCAATCTATCGCCAACAGTTTTTTTATTTAAAGGATGAATATCGTTCCATTCACCAATATCTGTAATAACAGCCATTGCTGTATTCGGAATACTCAAAGTTTTCCTCTGAGCCTCTCTTAACTCGGCCCAATTACTTTCCTGGGGAGCGCTACTTTCTTCCATAAAATTCGCCAATTGCACATATAAAAATGGCAGTTGAGGTTTATTGAAATATATTCTCCAATCTTTAATCAGATCAGCAAAAAGACTTTCATATTCCTTAGGGTTTCTTGTATTCGATTCACCCTGATACCAAATAACACCCTTAGTTACAAAATTCTTTAAGGGTGCAACCTGGGCATTAAATAAAGTTGAAGGCTGATAATGGAAAGTCACCTGATTAGATGGCATTGGAATAGATGAATAACCAACTTTGTAAAACCAATCGCCTTTCAGAGAAATAGTATCTTGTCCCAATGTCATTCCATAAAACTTGTCAGGAACGAATCCTCCATTACGGTTATTGGCTACTAACCTTACGGTAATGATATTTTTTCCTTCTTTCAATGTATTCTCGGGAATATTATATCGTCTTGGGGGATATTGATATCCGGTAGTACCAACTTTAACACCGTTTACGTAAGCTTCGTCACGATCTACCAAAGCTCCTAAAATCAACATACTCGGTTTACCTAATTGAGTTTTCGATAGGTTGACCTCTTTTTTAAACCAAATAACGCCACTGTTTCTCAAATTACCAGCAACATTCACATGAGTTTCCTGCTTATTTTCTATAAACGGATTTGATTTCCAAAGTCCCGGCATACTCATTTTCTCCCAATTCCCAAAATCAAGATTGTTATTCAACCAATTTTCTTTTAAACCTAAATCTTCCTTATCAATATTATTATTCCATGAATCAATCTTTTCTTTATCGGCTTTTAATATACTGTCTACAATTCCTTTTTGCTGATATTTCTTTAAAAGCTTGTAGTAATCGGGATATTTTTTAATTGTCCCCTCTGGCAACCATGCTTCTGCCGGAGAACCGCCTACCGCAATCCTGATTAATCCGATAGGTACATGATATTTTTCGTACAGTGCTTTTGCGAAAAAATAGCCAACAGCAGTAAATGCCCCTACATTTTCAGGAGAAGCCATTTTCCATCCGCCTGTTGCAAAATCTTTTTTCAACTCATTAAATTCATAGGTGGTATTTACCGCGAAATGTCTTATTTTATCATTTTTACTATTTTCTACCAGACCCGGATATTTTACTTTTACCCGATTTACCGGCAATTCCATATTCGACTGTCCCGAACATATCCAAACATCTCCGATTAATATATTTTGAATCTCCAGTTGGTTCTTGCCTATAATCTGCATGGAATATGGTCCACCAACTTTCATGGCTGGCAATTCGATCATCCAATTCCCGTCGCCATCCGCCTGAGTACGATAAACCTTATTTTGAAACTTTACGCTTACATTTTCAGCCTGATCAGCCCATCCCCAAATCTTTACTTTTTGATCTCTTTGCAAAACCATTCCATCACTTACCAACCGTGGTAATTTAACATCAGCATAAGCGAAAAATACGTTAAGTGATAGAATAATAGATAACAGTTGCTTTTTCATTTTCTATGGTTTATAAATCGTCTTTCCCTGTATAGTCCAGGTATTTAAAATGTGCTTCGCTGGCAGATGGCTGCCCATTGGAACTTGCATACAAACCAATAATACAGCCTACAAATCCACCTGCTATTTTAGTACTCAGATATCTGCCATCGACTTTATCTTTTACCAGCTTCCATTCTCCGTTATTTTCAGCAAAGTAGAAAGCGTAATCAGCCCCATTGGCTACAACTTTCAATTGTACCTTACCCGACTTTTTAACCTGTTTCTGAATGACGAGATCCATAAATTGGTTTTCTGAACTTGCCCGATACAATTGCACCACATCATATTTCTCGAATTTAGATCTGCACAAATAATAAAAGTGTTTTTCATTTTGGAAGATTACAATGCCTGCAGTTTCATTTCCATTTTTAGGCGTAAACTCAACTTCAGTACTCGCTTCAGCTTTTAAATGCTGTAACCTCCGACCGATAAATGATGGATTTCCGGTTTCTATAATGGTTTCAGGCCGTAGTTTCAGCGTCAGACCTTTTTGCTTAGAAAGCGAATACCATGAATTGTCTTTCGTTCTCATGAACATTAACGAATTGGCGATGGTATCTTTAAAAGTATAACGCTGCTGAAAATTTCCGTTTAAAGGGAATGGCGCCTTTTCGGCTTGCTCTTTCCAATTAAAAGTATATTCATGCTGCACTTCCTTATGATCCGGATTGATAATAGGCCAACCATCATCAGTCCATTTCACTGGTGCTATAAAAGTCTCCCTACCGGTATTATAATAATCGCCGGAATACGGTCTTACAGCTAAAAACACTGCATAAGTATTCCCATCCGGACCTTCAACCAAATCCGCATGACCTGTTGAAGTAATTGGGTTTGGTCTGTTTGGATTTAAGTTTCTTTGTGTTAGAATTGGATTTTTATCCCAGGGAATAAAGGGCCCTTTAACATCCTTACTTCTAAAAATCACCTGAGAATGGTTGATAGAAGTTCCTCCTTCCGCAGCACACAGGTAATAAAAATCCCCTCTTTTGTATAAATGTGGTCCCTCTATCCAAACCGGTTTTTTACTAAGATCTACTCCACCATTTACCAGAATAGTTTCTTCACCAATAATTTTTAAGTTCTTATAATCGAACTGATACATTCTTATGGTTCGATGTCCGTCGTATAAAGGCTTGAAATCCGGAGCATCACTATTATATATGATATATGCTTTATCTCCATCAAAAAACAAAGAAGGGTCTATTCCTCTAACTTCTGGAATTTTAACGGGTTTAGACCAGGGACCGGCGGGATTGGTTGCTGTAACAACAAAATTCCCATCATTGTCGATATCTGTACAGACCACATAAAAAACGCCTTTATGATAGCTGATCGCCGGAGCGAATAGTCCTCTGGAAATCTTTTCGCCTATAAAATCCATTTGCTCTGGCCGATCAATCACATTGCCTATTTGTTTCCAGTTCTTTAAATCTTTACTATGAAAAATAGGAATCCCGGGAAAATAGGTAAATGTAGAATTGATGAGATAATAATCTTCGCCAACTTTTTCTATACTCGGATCTGGATAAAAACCCTTTAAAATTGGATTCTTAATGGTAATTTGTTCTTGTGCTACCACTTGTAAAGCAAACACTAAACCCAGTACTACAAGCGCCTTTTTCATTTTCACAAATTTTAGTTTACAGTATGAAGTTATAAAATAAACCTAAGACCGCAATCGATTGCATTTAATTTAACTATTTTAAGGGCTTACTTCAAAACTCATATCCTTGGTTGCTAATTTCATTTTTAACTGCATAAGCAGATTTTAGCCTTAATAAATTCATTGCTATTTTCTCCTTCAGTTTTTCATTTTTTATCTCTTGTAGCAAGAAATCTCTCATTTCTGTCATTTTCTTTATCCTCTTGCCAGATTCAGATTTCTTTACTATTACCATATATTTTCCATTAGAAAAAAACGGCTTAGATACTCCACCAACCTTAAGAGAGAAAATTGAAGTTTTAATGCTATCCGAAAGAAAAGTACTTTTAGAATTTAAATATCTATGCTCTATATTTTCAAGTCCTATAAAATTATTTATTTTACGGTCACCCTTGTTCAAGCTTATCATAGCCAATATGGCTTTATTAAGTTCTTTAAAATGATAAATTGAAATATCTGCTTCGGTAGCTTGAGTAAAACCTGATTTACCAAGATCATACTTTTCTTTTAACTCTTCGTCGGAAACATGAATGTCTTCTTTCAAATACTTTTCATAAAGACTAAAAACCACATTTTTCTTGTAGTTTTCTTTATCAAGTATAAACTTAACATCATCAGTTAGTCCGTACTCTTTCGCTTTTTGATACGCATAAACATCATAGACCATAGACTGCAAGTAATAATAAATATCGGCTTCTTGGGTTATACCTCTTCTAATTGGGAGATAATTATAGTAATCTATGAATTGATCTAAGGAAATGTTTTTTATTTTGCTATCGAAATTATAAGATACAAGCCTAGATTGCAAATAACCATCAAATGACTTTTTATCAAACTGATTTAATCCCTTGTATTTCTGCGCATAATTATCTAATTGAAATAATACCTCTTCGTTTATTAATATCTGCGCTTTTCCTTCTATTTCTCTTTGATACTGTGCTCTCGTTTCTACCTGTTTCCTACGCATTAGAAAACTGATAACATCACTTTTAATTTTACTCAAGTCTAATTCAGATTTACTCTGAACTTTCTTAATATGAATTAGATAGTAGTGTGCATCAGGAGACTGCAAAAAAATAACATCATTTGATTTTAAACCAGAAATTATCTCTGCTTTTTCACCAAGTAAAGTAAAAGGCCATTTAAGTGTATCGATTTTAAATGTGGCAAAAGTAGTTCTGGAATTCTTTGAAACCGTATCATAAAATTCGGATTGTTTTTTTATTTCAGATTCTCCTATTAACTTAACAACCTGTCCATAGTTTTCGAAATCAAGATACTCCACTACGAAACTTTTTGAAGCAGCTTGTAAAGCTTTTTCTATTTCATCTGGAGTTGTTTTCTCTTTCGCCATTTTTTCATCTAAAAGCCCTCCCGGTTGAGTTAACACTAAATGTTCCATACTTTCAACTTTAATATTTACTTCCGTAAGTGTGTCAAATCCTTTTTTATAAGCGTCAGCGAGGAGATAGGCACGATCAATGAAATTTTGAATCCATTTTTTTATATCTGCAGATGTAGGGTTATAGTTATTTTTTCTTATAAAATCTGTTTTAAAAACATTTAAATTTTTTTCGAATTCATATTCAGTGATATTAACATCTGCTACAGATAAAATGACTTTATCTCCAACCTCCTCCGCATAAACGTTTGAAAAACTGAAAATGAAGAAGTAGATTAAGAGAAGATGCTTTAACTTAAATAAGTTATCAAATAAAAACTTATTAATCATGTACTTGAATAGCTAACTCCAATTATTAATTTTTAAAAATTATGATTACTTATTTGGTTATAATTCGAATATTACCAGTACGCTCCTATTTGGCCTGTGCCGTCGCTGGTAGAACCTAGCGCCAGGTAAAGAAATCCGTCGTTTTCTGCCGCTGTAAAAGTTGTCCCTCCATAGTTTCCTCCCACACTTGAGGCTGTATAAAGCCACATACGGCCTCCCAAGTCGGCCTCTGCCCCTGTATATCCCGGCGAATTGATATAAAAATACGTATATATATTTACTGTTACACCTGGAGTTATATAATAACTTTGTTGGTAAGCTTGACCAGATGAAGCATAGCATACAGCACTATTAGTCCCTTGAATGCCACATTGCGCAGAAGCTTTGCTATTGCTTATTAATAAAAGACAGCATGTAAAACACGCTAAAATCAAAAACTTTTTCATTTTTTTCTTTTTTAAGGTAAACAGATACAATTGGAGTTAGCTTTGAGAGAGTTAAAATGAGGCTGCCTAAAAGTGTCTGTCATTCTGAACGGATTCGCAGGCGCTCTCAAGAGCACTTATTAGGAGACTCCTGCCTGTCGGCAGGTAGGTCTCTTAATAAAGTCGACGAAATGACAATGTTCTTTGGTTTTTAGATAGCCTTCGGTAATTATATTTAATAAAAAAATTAATTATACCCTGGATTTTGATACGCCTTTTTCTCTTCCAACGTCATATCCATTGCATCTAATTGGCCTAAAGGAATTGGCCTTAAGTATAAATATGGTTGAATACTACGTGTTACGGTTATAGGCGTATGATCACCTATATTAGGTCCACATATCTCATAAGAAGAAGAAAGCTCTGCCCATTTTTGGGTTCTCACCAAATCATACCAACGGTAACCTTCACCGTAATATTCTCTCGAACGTTCTGCTAATATATAGTTAATATCTACAGTAATCGGAGTAGTAGCAACCATATTTGCGCTATTATCTTGTAATTTAACTGTATTTCCATTGTTATCCCAACGCCACTTGCCAGCTCTGTATCTAATTACATTAATTAAATCTCTTGCTGTTTTACCCGCCTGTGTAGTAGCTCCTTTTACGGCAGCTTCCGCAGCAATAAAATATAATTCTGAAAATTTCGCAATATTAAAAGGGCGCGTACTTCCGGCATTGGGTTGTCCTAATGTTCCATCATTATCGGTTCTATATGGTCCAAGTTTCCAAAGTCCCGGATACACTAGCCTACTAATACCACGCGGAGATACTACAAAATCTGCTCTACCAGGTAATATCCCTGCTCCTATATTGCTATTGTATACGCTATTTGAATAGTCAATTGGAACAATTGGTTCTTCATTTAAAAAGGTTAGAATAGCATCGCCTGGATTCACAGGGAGAAAATTAACATTAAATAAAGATCCGCTCACATTATCCTTATCCCAGTTACCTCTGTATACAGTTGTGAAAGTACCATCATAACGCGAATCATTTACTTTATCTGCAAAAGTATTTTCTATTACTCCAATTGTTGGGCACATTCTTGTCCAAGGACGGCCAAGATGTTGCTGTGCTTCTCTCCTTACCGACGATATTGACGTCCAATTCCCGCTGGTTGAGCTACTTCTGATATTTGTGTAATTCCATGTCATCATCCAACCAGCAAAATTGTCTGGTGCACTGCCACTACCATAGGTAAGATCTCCTGCGTTATAAAATGCACTTGTTTCGGTATGATCCGCATATAAAAGAATTTCTAAATTACGGTCATTTGATCCTTCGTTTACATCGTAAAATGTTTCTTGGAGTTTAAAAGGCCCCGGATTATCAATTGCATGTATTGCAATATCATAAGCCTGCTGGAAATACCATTGCGCATTATGTCCATCAGGGTCCGTACGGGGGCTTTCTGGATATGTAGGTATATTGTTAGGATTCTGCAGCCACCAACCATATGTTAAATACGCTTTAGCTAGATAAAGCCGAGCTAACGCCTTCGTGACACCACCAGTTACCCGACCAGATGTAGGTAAATCTTCAATAGCCTTTAACAAATCGGGGAAAATTGCTTTTGTGTAAACCTCAGGAACAGTATTTCTAACTGATTTGGTTACAGCCGAGGTATTAAATTTTAATTCACCAGCACCTAAATCTAGAGGAACTCCACCGAAGGTTTGAACAAGAAGAAAATAATCAAATGCTCTAAAAAACCTCGCTTCTGCAATAAGCGAATTAGAAATCGTGCCAATTTCGGTTGCATTTTCAATAACACCATTTGCTGTATTGATGTTGGAGAAACATATTCCCCAAATTGCATCTGCTCTGCTATTAGAAGCATCTATTATCCCTTCTCCAGAAATATCCATTACTTTAAAATTCTGATCTGCACTCTGCGCCCAGGTAACCTCGTCTGTTCCAGTAAGACAGGTATTATAGTAATAAGCTTGGCCGTAAATATAACGGAGATGGGCATACATGGAAGTTATGCCTCCGGCAACACCTTTTTCTGTTTTAAAGAAACCTGGCTCATAGATACTACGTGGTTGCTCTTCCAATAATTTCGAACACGATGTTGAAATTAACATAGCCGTTGCCCCTATTATAGCTTTTAAATATATCGCTTTCATCTTGTTTCTTTTAAAATGTTAAATTAAACCCAAATACATAATTACGAGTCGCCGGAGTATTGGTTCCCAAAGTCAACAGCCTCCTTAGATTATCAGAAAGTGGAACTGCTGCATTTTCATTACCATATGAATTAGTTTCAGGATCCATGCCTGATTCTTTATGATATGGAGAAAACAGAACAAAAGGGTTTTGAATCATAAAGTATCCCTTTAAACGGACAGCTTTATTTTTAATAAGATTCCGACTAAAATCGTATCCTAAGGTAATTGTTCTAACTTTTAGGTAAGATGCATCAAAATAACCTAGCGTGCTTCCATATTTAGGATTATCTCCACTAATTTGTTTTCCTGGCCTTGGGTATTTCGCATCGGTATTTTCTGGAGTCCAATAATCTACTTTAACATTATTATTCCGCGTAGTCAATGTGTTTAAATAACCTGATGCTCCGTACAATGAACTTATTAATATTCCTCCGCTTTTATACATAGCTACGGCACTAAGATCAAAGCCTTTATAGGAAAAACGCGTATTAAAACCTCCCATAAAATCCGGGTCCACATCCATTATCTGCCTATCATCTGCGTTTATTGCCCTAATAGGAGTACCATCCGGATTGTATCCTCCAGTATATTTAACTTTGATTGAACCAACTACAGCATCGTCTGTTCCGGGCTCCAATATATTCCTGTAAGGATCATTTTGCTGCCACAATCCTATTTTCTCATAGTCATAAATAGCGTTGATATTATGGCCTACAAACCATCCATTTCCTTCATCTCTTAACTGTCCCGAAGCTAAGGCTACTAACTTATTCCTATTAGTATAAAAGTTAATACCAGCTTCCCATGTTAATCCTTCGGGATTATCTAATATAGTACCATTAAGACTGATCTCGATTCCTTTATTTTGAGTTTCACCTATATTTTGTGTAACACTACCTACTCCTGATGTTGGTGGTAACCCTACATTAAGTAAAATATCCTTTGTATTTGTTACATAGTATTCTACGGTTCCAGACAAACGGTTATTCAGTAATGAGAAGTCGACACCGTAATTTGCAGTTTTAGAATATTCCCAGCCTAAACTCGAATTTGGTAAAGAAGACACATAATATCCTGTTGCATAACTTTCACCGAAATTGTATGGTCTGGTGTCTAACCTTCCTAAGGTAGCGTAAGGGAGAATTGCTTGGTTTGAAGTCTGCCCAAACCCTGCTCTTATTTTTAACATATTAATAGCAGAAATATTAAAAAACGGCTCATTCGAAATATTCCATCCAACCGATACAGCTGGATATGTATGCCATTTATGACCTTTCGCTAATCTTGAAGAGCCATCAGAACGCAAAGTAGCAGAAACCATATAGCGATTATCATATGAGTACATCACGCGCCCCATCCATGACATAAGACCCCATAATTGATAATCTTGTTGTTTCGGATCTACAATAATCTCCCCTGCAGCTTGTCCAATATTATAGAATTGAAAAGCTTCTGCAGGGATATCCCTTGCCGACATCGATGACCTATTGTATTTATTCTGTTCGGCAGATTGCAATAATATTGCGTTCACAGTATGTTTTCCATTAAAGGTTCTATCATAAGTTATAAGGTTTTCTATTGTCCAATGATAGGTTTGAGAATTACTAATACCTGCGGAAGATAAAGTTTGTGCATTTACTGAATTTACTCCTTGCCCGGTAAAATTACCATTATTGCTATATATGAAATCTAATCCTAAATTAGTTCGGGCTTTAAGCCCTTCTATGCCAGGTATTGAGAGTTCCCCATAAAAAGCATTATAGGTAGCAAAACCACGAGTTTCATTTAACCAAAGTCCATTGTCGCTGAGATCATTAATGATATCCTTGGTTAATACAAACATATCTCCAGATGCCGAACTAACGTTTCTCTTGGTTGTTCCATCTACATTAAAAGGATTTATAATAGGCGAGGCACTTAATATACCAAACAGCCCTACTTGACTACCTTCATTGATATTATAATTATTATTCGAAGTAAAGCCAACCTTCAAATATTTACCGACATCTTGATCCATCGAAGCTCTAAAAGAGTAACGATTGTAAGATTGGGTCGGAACTATGCCCTGGTTTTTATAATAGCCCAAACCAAAATTATAGTTCCCCCGTTCAGTCCCCCCAGAAATTCCAATATCATGACTTGTCACAGCTCCTGTTTGGTAAAACAAATCCTGCCAATCAGTATTAATTCCTTCTTCTTCATCAGGCCCATTGGTAGGATAGATCCCTGCCGCTTTACGTAAAGCAGTAAATTCTTCACCATTCATCATTGGAAATTTAGCAAAGACTTCCTGAACTCCGGCATATCCATTATAAGAGATCTTAGGGCTCAAACTTCGTTGTCCCCTGTTGGTGGTAATTAATATAACCCCATTAGCTCCCCGAGAACCATAAATAGCTGTTGCAGAAGCATCCTTCAACACATCTATACTCTTAATATCTACAGGGTTTATATCTGAAATAGAACCAGAAAACGGTATTCCATCGAGAACGATTAACGGGTTGTTATCCGCCGTTAGCGACCGTGTTCCCCGGATTCGTATTTGCATTGCTGCGCCTGGTTTTGTTGATGTCTGAGAGATATCTACTCCTGGTAACCTTCCCTGCAAAGCCTGTGAAACGTTGGCCGACGGCACTTCATTCAGTTCATTCCCACTTATCGATGCAACAGAACCAGTTACCGCTTCTTTACGTTGAGTTCCATAACCAATAACGACTACTTCTTCCAAACTTCTTTGGTCTGGCTGCAAAGTAATAGTTATATTCGTCTTACCTGCAACATTAACCTCCTGGCTTGCATAGCCGATGTAAGATATTACAAGTATCGAAGTGGATGATGGAACATTAATTTCAAAATCTCCATTAACACCTGTCAAAGTACTTGAGGAACCTCCTTTTAATTGAACCGCCGCTCCTGGCAACGGCTCTCCGGTTTCATCCATAACCTTACCCCGCAAGCTCACCTGAGCGAACACGCTACAAGGCAGGATAGTTGTTACTATCATAAGCAGCAACAAAAATTTAGTTTTCTTAAATTGGTCCATTTTATTCATGATAAAAGTATTAGGTCTATAATGTTATTGGGTTATAGTGGAAAAAAGAGCATTTTTCATTGATTCCACGAAATTTTTCGTATGTCATTGGTTCATAATTAAGTTAATCAAACAGTAAATATTAGGATTATCAAATCCTTCTTTTCAATTGGTATGATAAAAGTAGAAATTAAAAACTAAAATTGCAACCGATTGCATAATTTTTTTATATTTATTTTGCAAAAGCATATACACGTAATTAAAACGCCGTTTTAGTTCGTGATATCGGTTGCATAATTTTATTAATATGAGTTTAACACAAACCATGAGGTGGTACGGTCCCACTGACATCGTATCTTTAAAAGACCTAAAACAAGCCGGCTGTTCGGGTGTAGTAACGGCTTTGCACCAAATACCCATTGGAGAAACCTGGAAGACAAAAGACATTGAAGAACGGAAACATCTAATAGAACAGGAAGGTTTAAATTGGGAAGTTGTGGAAAGTCTGCCTGTTCATGAAGATATCAAAAAAAGAAACGGCAAATACATATTTTACATCAATAACTATATAGAAAGCTTAAAAAATCTCTCGGCATCTGGTATTAAGATCATTACCTATAACTTTATGCCTGTTTTGGACTGGATGCGTACAGATTTACAATACAGACTTCCTTCCGGAGCATTGGCTCTAAGATTTGAACGGCTTGCATTTATCGCGTTTGATCTTTTTCTATTAAAACGGACTGAGGCGGAAAACGATTATTCTAAGGAAGATATTCAGCAAGCTGAAGCTCTTTTTTTAAAACTTTCAGAGGAACAAAAAGATAAATTAAGCGCCACATGTTTACAAGCTCTTCCTGGCAGTACAGAAAACTTTACTTCAGAACAAGTTTTAGCTTTACTGAACGAATATAAAGGTATAGACACGGAAACATTAAGGCAGAATCTGGTCTTGTTTTTAGAAGAGATAACACCGCTCGCAGATCAACTTGATATTCAATTGGCCATACATCCTGACGATCCTCCATACCCTATTTTAGGACTCCCCAGAATAATGTCTACAGAATCAGACGCCTTATATATTATGAATAAGGTACCTGCTAAGTCTAACGGTTTTTGCTTTTGCAGCGGATCTTTTGGAGCCAGGCCAGACAATAATCTGCCGCAAATGATTGATAAGCTTGGTTCCAGAATATATTTTACGCATTTAAGAAGTACACAGCGTGACGAGTCTGGCAACTTCCATGAAGCTAACCACCTTGAGGGAGATGCTGATATGTATGAGCTCATGAAACGCCTTGTAACACTAATGCTAAAAGAAAATCGGGACATTCCTATGCGCCCCGATCATGGCCATCAAATGCTCGATGACTTGAATAAAACTGCATATCCAGGCTATTCTGCCATCGGGAGATTGAAAGGACTAGCAGAATTGAGGGGATTAGAATTAGGCATTCGAAAAAGTTTAGAGCAATAGAAAGGGCGGGGAATTCCCCACTCATGGTCGGAAGAAATTCTGGCCATTTTTTATGTTTTAAAAAAAAGTCCT
>NZ_JBEBVH010000098.1:0-13313 GCF_040392825.1 Pseudopedobacter sp. | reverse complement strand
TGACCTGCGTACGCAAGGCATTCGACCTGGCTAAGACGCATTATAATCTGGATCTAACCCTCGCCGATGTACCACAGGATGACCCAAAAGTATATGAAATGATCAGCAATGCTGATACCATTGGTGTATTTCAGATAGAAAGCCGGGCCCAGATGTCTATGTTACCCCGCTTGAGACCCAAAGAATTTTACGATCGGGTAGTAGAAGTAGCAATTGGAAGACCTGGCCCTATACAGGGCGATATGGTGCACCCTTATTTATTGAGACGACAAGACCCCAGTCTGATAGAATATCCTTCTGAGGAATTAAAAGAAATTTTAAAAAGGACAAACGGCGTCCCACTTTTTCAGGAACAAGCGATGGAAATTGCTATTGTAGCTGCTGGCTTTACCCCAGCCGAAGCCGATGAGTTGAGACGTAGTATGGCTACTTTCAAATCGCATGGCAAGGTAAGTTTGTTCAGACAGAAACTAGTGGATGGTATGGTCAAAAATAAATATGATAAAGAGTTTGCCTTACGGGTATTCAAACAGATTGAGGGCTTTGGAAGTTATGGCTTTCCCGAAAGTCATGCAGCAAGTTTCGCCCTGCTGGTTTACATCTCTTCATGGATAAAATGCCATTATCCGGATGTTTTTGCAGCAGCTATACTGAACAGCCTTCCCATGGGTTTCTACCAACCCGCACAACTGGTAATTGATGCGCGTAAACACGGCGTAACGGTACGTCCTGTAGACATTAACCATTCTTACTGGGATCATGTTCTGGAAGAGCAGGCTAGTCAATACAAAGCCTTGCGTCTGGGTTTCAGACAGGTAAACGGTTTGACCCTTCAGGATATGGAACACCTGGTTTCGCAACGCAAAAAGCCTTACCGCAATATTACCGAATTACTGGATGCAGGAATTTCTATAGAATGCCTGGAAAAACTGGCCGATGCCGATGCCTTTCGTTCCATCGAACTGGATAGACGGCAGGCGCTATGGGAAATAGCTGCGCTGGGCGATAGTCCTAAAGCTCTTTTTACCGGGCAGCTATCGGAAAGTAAGCTGGAGCCTCAGATTTCCCTGCCACTTATGCAGACCAGCGAACATGTCATACAGGATTATGCCAGTACAACACTGTCGCTAAAAGCACACCCGCTGAGCTTTGTTCGTCAGCAGCTGGATCTTCTGCATGTCAGCCCTACCAAAGACCTGGACCTGATTCCAAACGGCGGACAGGTAAAGGTAGCCGGCATCATACTTATCAGGCAACAACCCGGAACCGCCAAGGGTGTATGTTTTGTTACTATCGAGGATGAGACCGGATTTTCCAATGTGATTGTCTGGGAGAATTTATTCCAGAAATACCGGAAAGAAGTGCTAACTGCCCGGCTGCTAATGGTGGAGGGTAAACTACAGCGCGAAGGACAAGTGGTACATATTGTAGCCAGGCGCTGTTTTGACCTCACTAAACTTCTGCACCAACTTAAAAGAAAAGGCTACGGCGAAGATACTTACAGCCCAAAAGAAGTCTTCCACAAGGGAAGGAACTTTAAGTGACAGGCCTCTATTTTCAAAACATAAACTATCTCATCCCGGAATGATTGCACAGATAAAATACAAAACATTCATCCACTCATTAAATTTTCTTCGCTTAAAGCAGGCTATCATAAATCTGCTTCAGAATCGACTAAAAGCCATATAGCGAGATGATAAAATTATTGTAACCGGGAATATGCTGTACTATAAATTCACATTGTTAATATAGTATAGTTTTCTTTATATTTACTACAAACATTGATGTTCACTTTTGCCCATGAAATTATAAAACCTGGAACAGGATATTCATAAATATAAATCTGCCCGACACCTAAATTATAAATAAAAAACAGACTAGCAACCATGAAGGTTATACTAAGCTTCCTGATTTTCCTTTTACTTGCTGCACCTGCATTTGCGCAATCATCTTACCATATTAAAGGCTATGTAATAGACCCTGCAGAAAACCTGAAGATGGAGAATACCAGCATTGCAATACTTCATGCAAAAGACTCTACACTAGTGACTTTTACAAGAGCTACAGCAGATGGCAGCTTTACCATTAACCAACTAAAAAGCGGGAACCTGATTTTATTGGCTACTTATCCGGGTTATGCCGACTATGTTGAACATTTTAAATTAGATTCGATGAATCCGGGTATAGATTTCGGACTCATTAATATGACATTAAAAGCCAGGTTATTACAGGAGGTAGTTGTAAAAGGCCAGACCGATGCTATCAAAATAAAAGGAGATACGACAGAATATAACGCTGCTGCTTTTGTAATACAGCCTAATGCTAAGGTAGAAGATCTGCTTAAACAATTCCCTGGAATACAGGTTGATAAGGATGGAAAAATAACCGCACAAGGACAAACAGTTACCAAAGTATTGGTAGATGGTGAAGAGTTCTTTGGCGATGACCCAACTCTGGTAACTAAAAACCTGAGAGCCGATATGGTAGATAAAGTACAGTTATATGACAAAAAAAGTGATCAGGCTGCCTTTACAGGAATAGACGACGGCATTAAAGACAAAACACTGAATATTAAGCTAAAAGAAGACAAAAAGAACGGCTATTTTGGTAAAATAGAAGTTGGCGGTGCTACAGATTATAATGAGCAGCAAGCCATGCTGAATGTTTTTTCTGCGAAACAGAAATTTTCTGTATATGCCACCCATAGTAATACGGCGAAGACCGGTCTGAGCTGGCAGGACAATAATCGCTTTAATACAGGTGGTGGCCGGGACGACATCAGCTATAACGGCGAAGGCTTACCAGAAACCAGTTCGGCAGCCGCACACTACGACACCAAATGGAATCAGAATAAACAGTCAATCAATATTAACTATAAGATAGGTTCTATTGATGTCTCAGGATTTAAAAATACACTAAACCAAAACAACCTGCCTATTGGAATTCTTTTCAGTAATACAAACCAAAATTTTAGCAACCGCATGTTTCGCCAGAAACTCGATGCTACCTACAAACTTAAAATAGATTCTACTTCGGATCTTAAAATAAGCGTAGACGGTACATTAAGAAATAATGGTTACCATAATGATGACAAAGCAAGAACTCAATCAGGTGAAAATATCCTGAAGAACAGCAGCACCCGTTTATGGGACGACGATACCGAACAGCAGAACTTCTCTGGCAATATATTCTGGAGCAAAAAGTTAAAGAAGAAAGGACGTACCCTGTCACTTAATATTAATGCATCTTCAAACGACAGCAACAGCGAAGCCTATCTTAATTCCCTGAATGAGTTCTATAATCCCGAACTAAATACAGACGGGAGTAGTATATTGGATAGTGTGGTTAATATAGACCAATTAAAACTCAATAATAGTGACAACAAAATCTTTAATACTAACGCCACTTATACAGAACCTCTGAGCAAACGACTTGCATTGGTTTTCAATTATGGAATAGATATGAACAAAGGAATTTCGGACAGGCAATCTTTTAACAAAGCCCTAAATGGCAGTTATACCGATTTTGATCTGGAATTCAGCAATAACTTCGAGCTAAAGCAATTTACGCATCAAACAGGCGCTATCTTTAACTATAACAAAGAAAAAGTGATACTTAATTTTGGCAGTAAGCTTTCATTTGTAAACTTCGCACAAACGGACTTATATACTGACAGCAATTTCAGTCGTAATTTTATTAATCTGAATCCACAAGTTAATTTCAGTTATAATTTTTCACAGCAAAAGAGACTGAGACTAGATTATAATGGCAGCAACACGCAACCCAGCATTAACCAGATACAACCTGTACGCTCCAATACAGATCCTTTAAACATCTACTTGGGTAATCCGGATTTAAAACCTGCTTTTAATAATCGTTTCAATATAAACTACAATAATTATAAGGTAATGAGTAATAGTTATTTCTATTTAGGTGCCTCTTATAATTTCACCAGTAATGCTATAGTAGATAGCCGTACAACAGATACTGCGGGTGTTAGCCGATATAAATCTGTAAATCTACACGACAAAGCTCCTTCCAATTACTGGCTATACGCTTCGTATTCGCAACAGGTAAAAGCTTTATTGGGAATAAACGTTGGCATAAATCTGCAAACAAACGGGAATACCTATTTCAGTTATATTAATGATGAATTGAATCGTACCATATCCAATAGCTATGTGCC
Organism: Pseudopedobacter sp.; assembly: GCF_040392825.1. Taxonomy (NCBI): domain Bacteria; kingdom Pseudomonadati; phylum Bacteroidota; class Sphingobacteriia; order Sphingobacteriales; family Sphingobacteriaceae; genus Pseudopedobacter; species Pseudopedobacter sp. The sequence goes on along the minus strand of NZ_JBEBVH010000098.1, from coordinate 9,127 downwards.
TCAACTGAGTATATCTAAACATGCGGTAAAAAAATATGAGTTCTATGTCAATTTTGGGCCTTCTTACAATACAAGTCAATCTTCATTGCAAAAGGAACTTAATAATAACGGATGGGGCTGGAGTGGCTATGGCAGTATAGGGCTGTATTTACCGGGCAAAATCCGAATAGCCACCAATGCGAATTATACTTATCAACCAAAAACAGTCTCCTTTAACCAGGATTTTGAACAACTGTTACTGAATGCCTCGCTGGATAAAAAATTCACCAAAAAAGAGAATTTGACTTTATCGCTTTCTGGAAGAGATTTACTAAACCAGAATACCGGCTTCAGACGCAGTGCCTATGGAAATGCGATAACACAAACGAGCTATAATACCATTAGACGATATTTTATGCTGTCGGTAATATGGGATTTCAATAAAATGGGTGGAATAAAGACCACGCCTGCCAAAGAGAATTGATTATGAACAGACATCTCTTTAGGAACTATTTTAAATTACAGTCATGAGCAAAAAAACAGTTTATAAAATAATTTCCTGTCTTACCCTAATGGGAAGTATTATCCTGCACACCACTGTTTTTGCACAACAGCGTTTTACCAAACAAGGGGAAATAGAATTTGAAAAAAGGATAAATATGTATGCCTTTATAAAAAAAGCCCTAAGCGGAAATAAGGAACAGGCAGCTTATATGGAACGGTATTTTGAGCAATATAAGACTACACAGCCTCAGTTCAGTACAATGAAGAGTGTATTAAAATTTTCCGGCGCCACAACACTTTTTACACCTGTAAAAGAGACCGAAGTACAGCCTAATAATTTTTTCAATAATATGCCTGGTGTAAACCAGGTTAATACGATACAAACAGATTTAGAAGATAAAACCAGCATTATACAAAAATCTGTTTTTGAAGAGACCTTTCTGATAAAGGACAGTCTTAGAAAAATAAACTGGAAAATAACCGATGAAACCAGGGAAATTGCTGGCTATCCATGCCGGAGAGCTAATGCATTGGTGATGGACTCTATCTATGTGGTTGCTTTCTATACAGACAAAATACCCGTATCTGGCGGCCCGGAGACTTTTACAGGTTTACCAGGAATGATTTTGGGTCTGGCCCTTCCTCATGATCATATCACCTGGTTTGCAACACGGGTTAATGATATGCCTATGGCAAAAAATGTACTTACAGCACCTGCAAAAGGAAAACCTATGAATCAGACAGAATTTATAGCCACCTTACAAACTGCTTTTAAACGATGGGGAGATTATGCTAAACCTTATATGAGATTTTTGTTACTATGACATATAAAGTTCATGGTTCATTAGTCAAAAGGTATTGTCATCATGATAGGCTATTTTTCAGTTTGCGCTTGTTTCCGCCTTGGTCTGACAATCATCCTCAAAGAATTATCTTTGGTAAAATAGGCCACAGACCAATTGTAAAGGGTTTTCATCCTGTTCCTATAATTTAACAAAGACATCAGGTGAATAAAAAGCCAGGCGCACCAGGCAATAAAGCCCTGAAAGTGGATATTCTTAAACGGAATATCTGCTACAGCTTTATTTCTTCCTATAATGGCCATTGTACCTTTATCATGATATTGGAATGGCTTTAACGGTTTATTATGAAGAATATTCATAAAATTCTCCGCCAGATTTTCACCCTGTTGAATAGCTACCTGTGCCAACTGGGGGTGTCCATCAGGATAAGCAGGGTCATCTGTAACCAAACAGGTATCACCAAGCGCATAAATATTATCCATGTCTTTAACCTTGTTAAAACGGTCTACGATCATCCTGTTTCCTCCGCCGTACACTTCTTTCGGAATGCCATCAAAAGACATCGCTCTCACACCGGAAGCCCATATTAAAGTTTCTGCTTCAATAGTTTCGCCGCTACCCAGATAGACTTTAGATTCTTTAAAATCTGTTACACGTGTATTCAACAGAATATTAACCCCTAATTTTTCTAACGAGGACAAAGTATATTTTTGAGATTTCACACTCATAGGCGACAGCAATTCACCGCCTCCATTTACAAGATAAATATTAAACCTGGAACCTTTAAGCTCCGGATACTCCCTCCTGACAGTAGATCTCCTAAGCTCGGCAAGCATGCCCGAGATCTCTACTCCCGTTGGTCCACCACCTGCGATAACAACAGTCAATAATCTTGCCTTCTCTTCCAGATCCTGAGTTATGGTTGCTTTTTCCAATCTTTCCAACAGAATATTGCGCATTAGCAATGCGTCATCCAAAGTCTTCATCGGAATAGCATGCGCTTTTACATTTTCCAGACCAAAATAATTCGTTTCTGTACCTGTGGCAAAAATCAGGTAATCGTATAAGATGTTCCCCGTATCCAGAACGAGTGTATTTTCCTGGGGAATTACACTGATTAACGCTCCCATTCTGAAGCGGATATTCTTATCTCTGAAAAGTTTCCTAAACGGGTACCTGATATTGGAATTTTCTAAAAATCCGGTTGCTACCTGATAAACAAGTGGAGGAAAAAAATTGTAATTGTTTTTATCTACCAGCGTAACATCATAAGATGCATACTTAGATAGTTTTCGAACCAGATTGATCCCTGCAAAACCACCTCCTACTACAACTATCTTTTTGGTACCGTTATTCATAAAGTCAGATTATTTTTTTTCGGGTACTGTTCCAAAAATCATATCCCAGAATGTAGAACTCACTCCAAACCCTTTCTCAGGGTATTTATAATGATGTAAATGGTGGTTTCTCCATAATGCCTTCATGTATTTGGGCGGAGCAAACGCATGAATAGCGTAATGCATAGATACATAAGCAAGGTATCCAATCATAAATCCCGGAAAAAACATAAAAGTATAATGAGGATTGCCCGTAATCAGGATAGATCCGTACCATATAGCCGCAAAAATAACAGATGCTAAAATGATACTGGGTACAGGTGGCATAAAAAGCCTCATTTTATCTCTGGGGTATTCATGATGATTACCATGAAAGATATATACTATGCGTTGGCCCATTTTATTTTTAGGTTCGAAATGAAAAAGGTATCTGTGCGCAAAATATTCAAACAATGTCCACGAAAAAAGAGCTAAAAAGAAAATTCCCAATACCTCACCAATACTAAACCCTAAAGTTGTATGTGAATAATACAACATATACAAACAGGCAGGAATATATAATACATAAATAATCCAGGGCCGGGTTTTAGTTAAACTTTCTAAAAATGGATTCTCAAACAGTCTAGCTTGTCCTTTGTTCTTAATTTGTTCTGGCTGCATAACTAAGAGTATATTCGAAAAATAATAAACAATAGAAAACCAAAATGGTTGTCAACTTTTTGAAATATGCGAATATACTTATTTTGCAAATAGATTATCACTTTTTACACCTATCCCACGCATTAATCTTAGAACATTCCTGGTCGATATTTTTTTGCGTTCTACCAAACAATGTAATCTGTAAGCATTTTTTTCTGATGTTTCAAAATCTCCCGTTTGATTGTATACATGAATAGAAATTAATAAAAACAATTTCTCAAAATAATGTACCTTCTTTAACTCGGCTATAACCAGACCTTCTTCCAGGTAAATATTGGCTTGCTCCAGATTGCCTTTTAATATATTTTGTATAGACATCAATAAACAAAGCATTAAATAGAAAAATGAATGAAAGTGATCCCCTATACTATTCTTTACCAGGGTAATATGTCTGGTTAAACGTTTTACAAGTTCCATATCCTGATTAAGGTGTACAAAGGCTGATACGATGAGCAGATACAGGGATAAACCAGAGCGCCTTTTAAAAATATGAGGATGTTTGCTGTAAATTTTATCAGTCGCTTTTATAAAAGCGTCGTTTCTTCCACAAAAAAGTGTAACAACACAATAACAAAAATAAGACAATATAGCTTTAGTATTAAGCTCTCCTGCTTCAGTATGTTCCAAAAGAATTTCATCATCTAGAAAATATGGAGTCTTCTCTATATAATCGGCATTTCCGGTAATAAACTCTAATATTAGCTCCAGGGCTTCTATCTGCTTCCGGCAAAAAACATCGTCAGGATTAGCCAGCTTTCTCAATTCATTAATAACATCTTTTAGCTTTTCTATTTTAAGTTCAAAAAAATAGATATAACCCAGCAAGACATAATACACAAATTTTTGTTCGTAAAGCTGCGAGGTCTTAGCTAAACTTTTGAGTGTACTTTTATAATAAAAATCTGTAAAATCGAAATTCAGGAGCTGTTTAAAAAAGGTTTCATGCACTTCTGCATGGTTAAAATTTGAGTAATAAAACTGCTTATCTTTACCCCTGCTTTCCAGCATTTCTGCTATAAAAAAAAGAAAGTATTTTTTCTCGGCAATCGGAAGATCGTGTTGTATCAGTTTAATCAATGCTTCCGACTGATCATTAATAATCACATATCGAACAGTCCATTGGAGAAGTTTTAAGGCAAGAGGAGAATTTTCATAATTTGCATCGATATATTGCAGATATGCTCCACCAACCTGCCTTTGGTGCTTATCTATGGTTTCTATAAATAAAAAATACTCAAATACATGAGGCTGCTGAAATCTTATAATTTCGATAGGAAGCACACCCCCATAATGTTTTTCCTCTACCAGCACACCATGTAAAAGCAATTCCTGATAGGCGTCCTTAAAAGTTACAATATCATTTAACAGCGCTGCTTTTTCTACCGCATTTCCTTTTTGAATACTCGTTGCCAAGCATATAAACTTTTTTAGTAATAATATTTTTTCCGTATAGTGTTCCGAAAGGTTCACCTTCAGATGTACATATTTTGAAATAAGTTCATAATAAGTTAAATCTGTAAAATAGGCTTCATCCTTATCACTTTCTAAAAGCTCATAATAAAACCTAAGGTAAAATGGAGTCCTCAGTTGAATTTTAGTTTTGGGATTAATTCTGCTTACATCGATGGGAAAATTACCAATTACCAAATCTATTTCTCTATCTGTTAAAGGCGGAATATTGGTAAACTCTTCTCCCGAGCTATAATTACCGGCATACCATTTAGATTTGGCATAAGCAGAATGTCTGATCTTTTCATAGAAACTCAACCATTCTATATTGCGCATACTGAGAACCACTTTGAACCAATTATGCCTGGAATTAGAAAAGATAAAATCTGCTAAAGAATTAATCAACTTGTTGGAATTATCTTTATTTAACGTAACATCGCTCAGACCATCTACAATTAAGACTAACTTTCGTTGCATAGGTTCAATATATTCATTGAAGAATTTGACCAGACCTTCGGGTACAATATGTTTCAACTGATTATCTAACCATAATTCAATATTATAGTCATATCCTTCCAAATCCAAAAGCATATGCGGGTTAATGAACAGAAGTAAATCGTCTTTGAACTCTGCATATTCGCCAAAAAAAGATTCTTCGACCAAATGTGCCAGCATAATGGATTTTCCATATCCGGCCTGTGCAACATAAGAACAAAACACATAATCTTTTTTATAGAAGTAATTAAACTCTCTTTCGAGAAATTCCCGCTTTACCGTGTAATCATACCTGATGGTACTCTTTCCCTTAATATTGTTAAGCGTTTTTAAACTTATTGCTTTTGTTTCGGCCTGCAAGAGCTCGATTCTTTTTTCCGTTTTAAAAATTTCTACCTCACCAAAATAAGACTCTTCCGAAACATAATCATGTAATGATGTTATAGTATACTTCGAGAAATTGTGCGTTGTTTTGGCGAAACCAAAAAGCCTTTTGATAGTAGTCTCGCTTACATTTCTGCTAACCGCCTTACTGATTAACAAAGCTATCTTCTTACAGTCTGCAGGTGTTGGTACTGATATAGAAGACTTTTCGAGTATTTGTTTCTTTAATAAAAATAAATCTTTATCCATTTTGAAAATAGCAAAAAACCAAAAAGAAAACATTTTTAACCTTTTAAATAAGTTTATTCACAAATTTATTCATGAACAATACTTAAAAAACCCATTCTTAGTGGGCAAAAACCTGCAATACACCTTATCCGTTTTATACCTTTTAAAGACAATAAAGGTTACATTAACCATAATAAAATTTAATATTGAACAGAATGAATAAAATGAACAAGAAGAGAAAAAAAATTGAACAGAATGAATTCGGCTTTTTTAAAAAACGGTTGTTAGAATTGAAAAATAAATTTCAAAAAACAACCGCTTATGGAACTATTATTTACTAATAAGAAACCATACTGCCTCATCTCTAAATTCTACCAAGCTTTGCTGGTTGTGGCCGTATTACTGGTTTCTTTATCAAAAACTTATGCACAGCAACCCCGGCAAAGAGTTTATGCCAATACGGTTGAAAAGAGTGCAGATCAAATCTTAGTTTTAATCAGATCTGGATATGTAGAGAATGAACTTCGGTCTGTAAACGGAGATATACAGAGCTATGCGACTTTAAACTCTACAGTCGTAGGTTTGAATCTGGGTCTGGTAACTGTAAAACTGGGAGGCGAAGCCTGGGTAAACTTAAAGTTTACAGGTGCCGATAAACCGGCTGCAGGAACTCCGGTTACTGTAAAACTTGGTCTGGGCGGAAATGTCTTATCTGTTTTAAGTGGATTGACCGTTCAGGCGACAAATGGTGGGACCAATGTCGGAAGTGCACAGAACATTCCACCTCAACTAGTTAATGTACTGGGTGGAGAACAGCAAATAGAATTTACGGTTACCCCCAGCGCAGCTTACGACGGAATACGGGTAAAACTGGGCGTACCTGAAAATACGCTATTGTCTATTGGTGCACTGGCTTCAGTAAAAGTTTATCATGCATACTTTACCAAAGCTGCAAATAACATGGTGTGTGAAACTCCCATAGATTTTCTTTATGGAAATACCGGAATTATTGCCGGTTCTTTAAATGCAGTAGAAAACGCCGAAAGAGCAGTAGACAGAAACGAAAGCACATCGGCTTTATTAAGAGCCAACGTAGGCGTTTTAAATCAAACTTACCTGACAGCAATATTTCCTTCGTTAAGCAAAACGGGAGATTCTATCAGGCTTGTTCTTAGAAATCAAAACACGGGCCTACTGGATTTAAATCTCTTATCTCAAAATCTTAAAATAAGAACATACAATGGCAGTAACCTGGCAGAAGATCTTGCCCTTAACACTGCTTTACTCAGATTAAGATTGTTAGGCGGCTCTGGTAACACACAGATTTTAACATATCCTACTTCAGCCATCTTTAACCGAATACAAATTTCTATTGGCGATGGTGTTGCCATGGCTTTAGGAGGTCTATATATTCATGAGATAGGGAGGATTGCCCCTAAACCTGTTATTCAGTCTCCCGGATTAATAAACGGATCGATAACAGCATGTTTAGGTGCACCTGTTAATTTAGCTATCGTACCGGTTGAATCCGGATCTACCTACAGATGGTTTGATTCTAATGGAACAGAAGTAACGACAGGCCTAAGTAATAATGGGGCAAATTTCAGTCCTTCAGGATTAGGGACAGGCTCACATGTTTATTATGTAGCGCTGTATAGAAATGGTTGTTCTGATCCTGCATCAGAAAGATCTGCAGTTACTATTGTTGTAACAGAAGGAGCTACCGCCGCCGATATCAGTGCAGACAATACTCAGGTATGTATTGGACAACCTGCTACATTAAATGCGCCAGCCTTAGCCTCCGGTGCAACAATAACTAATCCTGTTTTTAAATGGTATTTCGACGAAAACAGAACGTTAGAAATCACAAACGGGGCCATTAATAACGGGGCCACACATACCATAAATGCGGATGGTTCTTTAACCATTACCGGATTAACGGGTACCAGAAATTATTATATCAGCGTTAGTGGAACAGGAACCTGCGAAAATGCTCCCGGTTCATTGAAAGCTGTAACGGCTACAATAATCAATATTCCGCAACCTACAATTGATTTAGCCGGGACACAAACTATTGGAACCGGAGGTGCTATCACATTCATCGCAACCGCAACAGGTGCGACCTCTTACCAGTGGTATCAGGATGGAAACCTTATTTCGGGAGCTACTGGCTCTACTTATACAATTAACAATGCTTCCTCTACCAATGCAGGTCTTTACACGGTGATAGCTTACGGATTAAGCGGTTGTAGTTCTATAGCTAGTACAGCTGTAAACCTGCAGGTTGGGGGATTTGGCAGTACAAAAATTGTTGAAGGTCTAAACGCAAACGGAAAAATAGACGCCGGTTCGGAATTGACTTACAAAATCACTATTACGAATACAGGATCAACTACTTTAAACCCGGTAGCTATAGAAGATGCATTACCAGCAGGAACATCTTTTGTGAGTGCTGATAACGGTGGTGTTAATGATAACGGAACCGTTAAATGGGATAATCTTTCGGTAGCTCCCAACAGCAGCTTAACCGTTTCTTTAGTAGTTAAAGTAGCTAACGATATCACAGCTATTAATACCATCGAAAATATTGCTACGGTGAACATACCTGGTCAACCCACGCAAAACCCCAAAACGCAACCTATAGAAACCGAAAAAGTAAGCGACTTCACAACTGCAAAAACGGTTAACGGTTTAAATGGAAACAATAGAATTGATGCTGCCTCGGTTTTAACCTATAGTATTTCGGTTACAAATACTGGAAATACCCAACTGAACAATATCTCTATTACAGATCCTATTCAGGCAGGTACAAGCTATGTAGCCAATAGCGCAGATAACGGCGGAACAGAAGATAACGGAGCAATCAAATGGTCTGTTAATCTTAATGTTGGAGAAACAAAAACTGTTTCCTTTCAGGTGCTGGTTAGCAATGATTTAACCAATTTCCCATCTATCGGAAACATTGCAACTATTACCGACGGTAATGGTAATACAAAAGAAGCTAAGGTTGATCCTATTCCGACCGAACAGATTAGAAGTTTCATTTCCACAAAAACCGACAATCTGGCAACAGGAACCAGATTGAAACCTGGGGACGAAGTTACCTATAGTATCAATGTGACTAATAACGGTAACATTACATTAAACAATATTTCTATAATAGACCCTATACCCGCTGGTACCACTTACATTGCTGCTACTGCAAGTGATAATGCGGTATTTTCTTCCAATACACTGGAATGGAATGTT
>NZ_JBEBVH010000097.1:0-13372 GCF_040392825.1 Pseudopedobacter sp. | reverse complement strand
TAAAATATTTCATAAAATGTTTTATAAAAGGGTGTTTCAAAAGTTTTTTGTCTTGATTTCCGAATACTTTCGGAAAAGAATCGTCTTCAGAAGCATTAAAAAAAAGAGCCTGCCTATCGACAGACAGGTCTCTTTCTAAGGTCGTGTTTTTGAAACACCCTCAATTTATTTAAACTATTGAGGAATTGCAGCTCCCATTACTGTTTTACCAGATCGGCTTTTTCCATTTTGATCAACAGATAACAGAGCGCTTTCCAAAGCCAGATTTGAAGCTAAAATCTGTAGCTGTAAAGTGCTCATTCCCAATTTTGCTGCCGCACTTGCCGAACTCGCCAGTGGAATAGTTTGACCAAAACCTCCATATCTTCCAAAGGGATTAAATGCGGTTGTCGGATCGAAACTTTGACCAGCCTCTAAAACACCATCGTAGTTGAATACTCCTGTTCCAATAACGGAAGAACGGGAAATATTTGTACCTCCCACTTCTGTTGTTGCACCAATATTACCAGATACAATGGAATTGTAGATATTTAGAATATTGGCATGAGCCGGATTATTGTAAATTCCGGATCCAGCAGGTGCCCCTGTATTGCCTTGTCCACCATCATTATTAGAAACTGTTGAATTAACTAAGTCTACTGTACAAACCCCATACAGAGATATACCCGCTCCAAATGCAGACCCATTGTTCTTATTACCATAAATGGTACTGTTTACTATAACAAATTTAGACTTCTCGCGGGCGTATATACCTGCTCCGGTACGGGTAGTAGCACCCATAGTCCCCACCTCGTTATTCGCTATAGTAACATTAAACAGATAATTATATGAAGTTCTGGCTGTATTTATGGCATATATTCCACCGCCTACACCACCGCCTCTGTTCCCTACTACTTCACTATCATACATGTAAAGTGTAGAACCATCATTCCAGATTCCTGCTCCGTTTGTTGTAGCTACTAAACCCGAATTACTGGATACAGAACTATTTCTAAACGTTACATGGGCATTACCTGTTAAAAACACTCCGGCACAATGGGTAGAAGTTTCATTATTGGAAATGATACTATTTTTAATCTCCACTTTACTACCAGCTATAATCATACCTCCGCCATAGCTTCTGTTTACTGCAATTCCGTTTATGGTAACCGAACTATTTGCAGAATATGCGCTTCCGTCTCTAATAGTAAAACCATCTATTTCCACCTGTTTGTCCTGTTCCAGCAACGCTGTTACAACCACGGTATGATAAACTTTTCCTGTCGCCAGCTGACCACTTAAAATGGTTTTATTAACTTCCGGATTAGCAACGGCGCCAACTGTTGCCTGTTCCGGATAGCCGCCTATAAGCTTAACATTCTGTGATATTTCAAAAGTCTTATCTGCATTGGTAGCAACATTACCTCCTGTTATACTTACCGTTGGCTTGTATGTTCCAGCAGCAACATGGATAATATCTCCACTTAATGCTCTGTCTAAAGCTGCATCTAAGGTTGTAGATTTACCCCACGAAAGCCCGTCATTTCCTTCCAAGCCATCTGTTCGTACGTAAAAATGACGCGTATAATCTGGTGCCGGATCACCAGCATTTTGAATAATGGTAAGCTCTGATTTATCATTTCCTGTAATATATGCCTCCAATGTCGCCTCACGTTCTGTTGTCGTTCTGTTTTTTTGGATGGCGACTCTGACCTTTTCATCTGCAGAACCATTGGTATTTAATACAGACAACCAATTGGCCGCAGTTTTAACACGCCATGGTAAATTGGATTTTAAATCTACCTCAATAGTATCTACATCATTACCCACTCTTACTTCCTGCTGTTCGAAACTTATTTCTGGTGTTTTGGGCGTAAAACTCTCCTGATCTATTTTTCGACAGGAAACTATACTCGTAAAAAACAGTATCATGCCCAGTAGCTGGAATATTATCGATTTTTTTGTCATGATTACAAGCATTTTAATTGGTTACAGAAACTACGATTAAACCGTTGGCAACAGACCTTTCCTTACCGCCATTATCTGTTGGCCAGTTTCTTACAGCAAATCTGTCGGCATCAAAAGATGGAGTTGTTCTAATAAAAAAAGTGCTTGAACCTCCTCCATCCAGGTTAATAGCCTGATAAGCTCCGAGCGCTTTCATAAATTTCGCTAAATCATCATAATTCATCCCATTGGAATAATGAAAATTACGGCCGTCCACCACTAACATATAAACCCTTGTTCCGTCCTGATTTACACCAATACAGGTTCTGGGCTCCAACCTCTTATCAACCTGCTGAACAGCAACCCCATCTTTCAATAAGGTAACTCTTCCGCCTACTGCTTCCTGAATGTTATTTTTGATATCCGGATACATCTGCTGATCGCCAATAAGCGCCTTACCGTCTTTAGTAATTGCAAAAAATGTATTTAAAGCATCTGTAACAGTAGTCTTAATGGCCAGACCTTCTTTATAAACAATACCCTGTGGCACTCCGGTATCCATATTATAGAAATCTGCATTGATACCAGCCCATACTTTATGTTCTTCAAAATCTTCATATGTGGCTTGCTTTGTCATAGGTTGCATGCCAAAAGAAGGCGAATTATTAGGCGTAGAAGCTTCTATACGTACTTGAGGATTGGTCAAGTCTATTTCGAAAACAAAAGCTTTCATAGATAAACCGGTGCTTGATAAATAGCGAACTTCTGTAGCCTCGACGCCACTGGTAACACTATAAGTTGTATCTGAAGTGATACTGGCAATTAAGTCGCTATTATTGACTACTTTGGTAGCAACAGCCGTTTTTGGATTGGCAACAAATTGTTCATAAGGTTTAATTGCGCCTTCATCATTACTGCATCCTACCGCTATCAGCATGGACAGGGTGAACCCTAACGGTAGTAATATATATTTTATATTTTTCATTTTAATCTCTCCTTTAAGTTAGTAGTGCGGATTAGGTTCCAGATTGGTGTTATATTGTAATTCGCGACCTGGAATAGGCAATACTGTCTGATAGTCTAAAATTCCAAGTTTCTGTACCGCTGTATTCGTACGCACCAAATCATAATATCTGAAATTTTCACCGAATAGCTCCAGGTTTCTTTCGTTCAGTATAGCTTCCTGATATTGTTCATCTGAATTAACAGTTATATCCTGAAGGCCTCTGAAACGACGTAACTCATTTAATCTGGCGATACCATCCACTCTTCCCTGTGCTTCTGCACTAATTAAATACAATTCCGAAATTCTGGATATAATTACCGGATCTCTTCCTGTTTGACCACTAGGATACTTATTTACACAAAAAGTTCCTGCAATATTTGTAATGGAAATATCTCGGCGTTTATCCGTACTAACAAAAGCATCAACCATCTGCTGTGAAACCCTATAATTCCCCTGTCCTTTATTAGGATGTGCATAAGAATAAAACAGATCGGAAATGTTAATACTGGATTCTTCGGTTCTGTTTTCAAAGGCAAAAATGATCTCGGTATTAGAAAGCTTTCTAAATATTTTTTCGAAGCTATCTAGCTTATACTTACCTGAAGTAATCAGTTTCTCTGCTGTTGTGGCCGCAGCTGGTTTATTTCCACGACACAAATATACTCTTGCTTTTAATGCCGAAACAGCATCTTTAGAAACATAATAATAGCTGGATGACTCTCCCAATAGCTGCTCTGCTTCTGTAAGGTTCTCTTCGATAAAGGCCCAAACTTCGTCTTTGGTATTTCTTGATAGTTTTTCAAGCGAATTCTTGCGATAGATAGGGACACCTCCCCATCTGGTCAGCAAGCTATAGTAAATATATGCTCTAAAATAATAGGCTTCTCCCAAAGCAGTATTCCTTACACTGTTTGGTTCCAGTCCTTCGCATATCGAAATCACATTATTTACCTGATAAAGTGCACCATAATAACCGTTCCAGCCAGTAGAAACAGCGCCACCAAGCGGACTTAGCTGTGAGTTAATCAAATCCAGCGGTGAACCCGAAGCCGTATGCAGATTCCCTCCTAAAATATCAAAAAGTATAAAAGCATGCACTCCAGGATCATTCTGCATATCGTTATACATTCCTATACGTAATGCCGGCAAATCTTTTTCAGTAATTGCATCTGGTGATACAGACGAGTATGGATAAAGATCCAATTTGTTGGCACAAGAACTACCTAAAATCGTACTCGCAAGCATCATTATATATAAATATTTCCTTTTCATTTTGTACAGCTTAATTTTTTAAAAACTAATATTTGCTCCTATGCTATAAGTTCTGGGCTGTGGATTGTTCAATGCATCTATACCAGAAAATCTGGGATCTAAATTGGTATTGACTTCAGGATCCCATCCGGAATATTTCGTCCATAAAAACAAGTTGTCTACCTGCGCAAAAAGCCTGATCTGACTTACTTTTAGCTTTCTTACGGTAAATTCAGGCAGTAGATATCCCAATGTGAGCGCTCTTAATCTAATAAACGATGCATCTTCCAGAAATCTGGTTGAATTACGTGTATTAAAGGTTTCACTTGCTATCGCTCTTGGATAAACATTAGTTGTACCTGGCCCCGTCCAACGGTTTTGTACATATTCCTCCAATTGGGCAAATCTATAACCAATACGTCCCAACCCGTTTGGTTTCCATGCAGCATAAATATTTGCTCCGTAGCTATAGGTGGTTAAAACATCTAATTGCAGCTTTTTGTACCTGAAACTATTACTCCATCCGCCAGAAAATTTAGGATTTGATGACCCTACAACAACCCTGTCGTTATCGTTAATGATATTGTTTCCGTCTAAATCTGTCCATTTAACATCTCCGGCTCTAACGCCTAAATCAAATTGTGTCTGCGGAACCTCTCCATCGTATTGATAAATACCCTGCGATTCAAAAAGATAATAGGAACCTATATCTCTGCCCACTACGAGTGCGCGATTATCGCCAATAGAAATCGGCTTGTTCTCGTTATCTATAAGAGATAAAATTTTATTCTTGTTATGTGCAATGTTAAAATTAGAGTTCCACACTACCGGCCCCAATTTAAAGTTTGTACTTGCAGAAAACTCTATCCCTTTATTCTCCATAGATCCAATATTGGATATGATACTTGTCATACCACTGGTGGCATGGATAGGCATACTATACAATAAATCTGTCGTTTTCTTATAATAAGCATCCAGAGATAAATTTACCCTTCTCTTAAACAAAGAAATATCAAAACCCAGATCGTACTGATCTGCTTTCTCCCAGGTCAGGTTTTCGTTTCCAAAAGTAGAAACAGAAATTCCGCTAAGTCCTCCATAATTTTGCCCCCCGGCAATTAAAGGCTGGTAAGCATAGTTTCCTATTCCTTCCTGATTACCTGTTTTACCATAGCTCGCCCGTAATTTCAAATCCAGATCAGTGCCGTCCATAAACTGTTCTTTGGAAACATTCCATCCGAAAGACAAGGAAGGAAAAATCCCCCATCTGTTATCAGACCGAAACTTGGAAGAGCCATCTGCTCTAAGCGTTCCTGTGAACATGTACTTGTCGTCATAAGAAACTGTAGCCCTTCCAAAATAAGATTCTAATGCGTATTCGCTTGGTGCGCCACTTGCGCTGGTTATTTCAGAAGCCACAGATACCACTCCCAGGGAAGGCGTAGGAAACCCACGGGCATCTATATTCGAGTTTCTGCTATGTAACTTTTGGAATGAGTGCCCCAATAAACCGCTTAAGCTATATTTGCCAAAAGTATTGGTATAGTTCAGCACATTTTCAGTCAGATAATTCTGTATCAGCCTATTATCATCCAACAACCTGCCTACTCCAGTTCCATAAGGATGTCTTTCGTTATAATAGGTATAATCGTAAGTATAGCCGATATCTGCACTAAATGAAGATTTAAAAGAGATGTTCTCGTTGAAATTTATCTTACCATAATATGTCCCTAAATACCTGAAATTGTCTACATATGCAGTTTGTTCATTTAATATTTGAATTGGATTATGACGCATCAGTTCATCAGTTCCACCAACATAATAATCTCCGTTAGGTTTATATGGCCTGTCGAAAGGTCTCTGTTCAATTGCCCTGGCTAAAATAGTAGAACCTAAGTTTGCTCCCGGAACCTGATTGTTACGGATATAATTCCCCATGTTATTGAAACCAATCTCTAACCAATCAGTAAATTGATGCGTGAATTTAGTATTCAGATTATATTTCTTGATAGAATTATTATGAACAACCCCTTCCTGATCTGTAAAACCTACACCCACATAATATTTGGTCTTCGTTGTACCTCCCGAAAAATTAGTATTGATATTTTTGAAATATCCCTTTTGGAGGATTAAGCCCAGCCAATCGGTATCAGACATATTTCCGAAAGGGTTAGATATCGGAATTTTATAGTTAGCATCTCCCGGTTGCAGACCGTATTGTCTATTATAATTTTCCTGTCCTTCATTAAACTGCAATACATAAAGGTCAGAATTCGCAATTTTCAGCTTGTTTTTATCGGCAAACTCAGAGAAACCTGTAGTAACATCTACCTTTACAACATTTCGTCCGCTCTTTCCCGATTTTGTAGTAATCAGGATAACACCGTTACTTGCTCTTGAACCGTATATAGCAGCAGATGCAGCATCTTTAAGTACCTCAATAGATTCAATATCAGCATGGTTAAAGGCAGCCAAAGGGCTATAGGTCTCCCCAAAATCGTAAATAGACATGTTCGAATTGTTTATGGGCACACCATCTACTACATATAAAGGATTATTACCCGCACTGATAGAAGAAGTTCCCCTGATTGAAATTCGTTCTCCAGAAGCCAGATTACCAGAACCTACAGATAAATTTACACCTGCAATTTTACCTTCTAACATCCTGGCCGGTGAAGAAACTTGTCTGATATCCTCATCTTTAAACTTTACACTCCCTATAGCACTTGTAACCAAGTCTCTCCGCTGACTTCCGTAACCAACAACCACAATTTCATTCAGCTCAGATTGTGCAGTTTTAAGTGATATCCGTAAATCAGTATTACCTTTTACCTCAATCTCCTTTGTCTCAAATCCCGTAAAACTGATTATCAACATACTTCCCTCGGCTATATTTCTTAATGCAAAAACACCATCTGTGTCTGTTATTGTACCTATATTCCCTGCTTTTATTCTTACAGAAGCACCAGGTAAGGGTTCGCCTTTTTCGTCAACCACTGTACCTTTTACATTAATAAAAATTTGTTGCAAAGGAATTTCAAAAGGTTTGGTACTGTTTTTTTTATTGATGATAATCGTATTTTCTCTTAAAAAATACTCGAAAGGCTGATCCTTGAAAATCTCTGACAAGGCTTGTTTTAACTCTACATTTTTTAAGTCGAGATTGTTAATGATTTTTGCATCTTTAATCTCATTGTACTTATAAAAAAGGTAGTAGCCTGTCTGCTTTTCTATTGCCTTCAGTATTTTTTCTACACGAATGTTCTCGCCAGAAAAACTGACTTTCTGAGAATAACTTTTCGCACTTACCTGAAGTATGCCTAGCGTGATCAAAAAAGCGGTGAGTTTCATTACCAAAAAAATTTTCGATGGGTATACTTTACGGATTGGTATTTTCCCGCAAAAGATTAATTTCATACTTTTGTAATGTTTAAATTAAAGGTTATTGATTCGCAATTAATAATTCTCTTAAGATTTGAACGGGCCTTCTTAAGGCTTTGACGGGAGTGTTGGTAGCACTTCCGTTTTTTTGTTCTTTAGACTGTTAGCTTCTATCCATATGCATTTTTTCTGTTTGTTATCCAATAATTAGTTTTCTTCCTATCAACTGGAACTTTACATTTCCATATCTTAAAATTTCCAATACGTTGTCAATATCAGCGCTACGCTTAATCTTCCCTACAAACTCATCTTTCGGAATCTCTCCTCTGTATTGCACTTCAATATCATACCATCTGGAAAGCTGGCGCATCAGCGTTTGAATATCTACCCTGTCAAATTGAAAAAAACCGTCTTTCCATGCCATAACAGACTCCAGATCTGCCCGGGCAATATCCAAATGTTTTATATTCCGCATTTGGGCCTGATAACCCGGTTTAAGTAATTGAGATGTTGCCGTAGTACTCACCTTCACACTTCCTTCGAGCAAAGTTGTTCTTGTAAGCAATTCGTCTTTATATGCGTTCACATTAAATTTTGTTCCCAATACTTCTATTTCCTGTTGGTCGCTTAAGACTTTAAACGGCTTCTTTTTATTGTGAGCTACCTCGAAATAGGCTTCGCCCTTAATGGTAACTTTACGCTCATTGCCGGCAAACCGAGCAGGGAATGTAATACTGGATGCACTGTTTAGCCAAACATGAGAACCGTCTGGAAGGATCACCTGATAAATTCCACCCCGTGGTGTTTCTATTTTATTTACGCCTGTACTTCCCGCATTTGAAACAAGGTCTTTAGTATTAAATACCAATAATCCATCTTTTTGCTTTTCTACCGAAAAACTACTGTTTTGTTCCAGGGTTCCATTGGCAACATCATTCAATATAATTTGTTTACCATTGCTCAGTGTTAAAATGGCATTATTTCCTCCCGGAACAACCGGTGCTGAAAGTTGTTTGGAAGTTAACTTGTTACCTCCATTATCTTTATTCGAATAAAAATAGAATGAAAACGCCAGGCCTATAATTGCCAGAACAGCTGCTACCCGGTATACATATTTCAGGTAGCTAAATTTAGCTACAGATGGCTCTGCCTCAATCGAATCCTCCTGTAAATCGTTTTCCATCGATTCCAGTAGGTATTTTTCCAACTTACCTTCATCCAACAGGTAAAAAAATACCTGCAGTTCTTTCTCGCTCAATTGCTTGTTCAGATATCTGTTAACTAATTCTTTGTAGAATTGCTCTTCCATTCAATATTAACTCTTTATCACTAAGACAATAAAAAGAACACATAGGGTAGCAATTTTTTTAATTTTTTTTGACAAGGTTAAACTTTCTCCCTCATACAAGTTTCAGGTTGATAAAAATGAGGTACATTCTTTGGGTATTTTTTCTTAACTTAACTCATTCGCCTTCCTATTAAAATCCAAAAATCCTTATAAACTCCATAAATGTCTGCAAAAGTCCGTTAAAGTCCGCAAAAGCCCGTTGAGTCTATACTATTGGTTCGCTAACGGTCCTACTACGGTGTACTTACGGTGGTACTGCAGCGCTGCCTAAAGCTGCTAAATCCAGAACGATTATCAAATCAATTTTGAAGCATCCCATAATAAAGGTAATACCCTTGCATGCAGGATCAGAATAACGTGAAATGGCTATTTTTCTAAGTTTCTGATACTTTTTGTTCTTAAATGATGCCTATGCGATAATTCGTGAGCCTAAAAAAACTAAGTAGTGAAATTCTTATAGCAAGAATTTCAGATAATGTACATCAAAAACCCTTAATGGGTGAAATTATTTTCATGCCCAGATTAAACCGAACTTACATTATTTTATTGATTGAACTAATTTTATTGATACGAGAAATACTATTGATTTATCTTGTCTTTTAGTTACAGCGTATAGAAAATTTCAGAAGAACCTCTTTCTTAATTGACGAAACAATCTCTCCCGAAATGATTAATATAAAGTTCTGTATGACTTATTAATTAAAGAAAACAGCTATCAAAACACTAAGAGATATACCTAATTCTCCTTCTATAGTATGACGGAGCTGTTTCATAGAGAAAACCATATGGTTTTTTACGGCATTTTTAGAGATTCCCATTACAGAAGCCACCTCTTCATATGATTTTTTTTGTTCTCTGCAGAGCTTAAAAATTTCTTTACTTCTATCGGGTAATTGGTCTATAGCTTTGTTGAGGTAATAAAGATATTCTTTATCTAGTATTTTTTCTTCTGTGGTATTTGTTCCTATAAAATAAGCATCTACTATTTCCCCCATAATTTCCTGAGAACGTGACGCTTTCTTCAATGCATTCAGCGTATGGTTTTTCGCCACTGCATATAAATAAGCCTTAAACGATTTTACCTCTGTAAGCTTCTCTCTGCATTCCCAGATTTTCACGAACACCTCCTGAGTCAAATCTTTCGCCATGTCATTTGAATGAACATATTTTTGGATAAAAGACAAAATCCCCTTATGGTAGAAATTAAAGATCTGCAGGAATGCTTTTTCATCGCTTTCCAAGAATCTTTTTATCAGCTCGGGTTCGTTAATTCTTATATCATTCATTTCGCTAAGGCGAATTTAGGCTTACAATGTTACTAAGTTATTAAATTAACATGAATTAGCCTAACATGTTTTGACTATAAAAAAAGCCTCCCAAATGAATAATATTTAGAAGGCCTTATCTAAAGTCAGAAAACTTATCTCCTTATTTTCGCCTAATCTTCTTTAAATAATCAATCAGATATTGCGGTCTGTCTGTCTGAATAATTCTCGCATTTAATTCCTTAATCAGGTAACCATAGCCTTTCTCCGGATCTTTCAGCGACATATCATCATCATGTCCTCCAGCCATAGTATCCCATAATGTATTGTACCAGATCAGGCTTTTACCCTTCAGGCTATTGGCTAATGTTTTTGGTAAAGGATTAGCATCCTTAACATAAAGAAGCTCAAAAGCAACCGGATTTAATTCTTTAATGAAATCGTCTATCATCTTCTGTGCATTCGGCTTATCCAGATTTACAATAGGCATGTAGATTACTTTATCCAGATATTTACCAAACTGTTCTTTTACTTTTTGCGAAGGCGCCGTACCTTTCATAATAATATGATCTACCGTACCTGTTTTTTCCAACAATGCATAAACTTCGTCAAAAACATTGTAAGCCTTGTCCAGATTCAGCATGATCTTTCCTTTAGACAGCAATAAAGCTTCTTCCAATGTGGGCACTTTATGTATGGTTCTTATCGCTGCACCATTACGCAGATTCAGGTTTCGTATAGAATCTAATGTCCAGGTACTAACAGCTCCTTTTCCCGTAGTAGTTCTGTCTAATGTTTTATCATGCATCAGAATCAGCCGCCCGTCTTTGGTTTTCTGAATATCAATCTCCACAATATCAACCCCCATTTTAATGGCATTTTCTATCGCCGCCAGTGAATTTTCCGGGGCGTAACGCCAGTCTCCACGATGAGCAACTACTAAAACCTCCTTACTACTTTTGTCGTAAAGCTTTTTTCTGATATTGTCTACATGGGTTTGGGCTAAAAGTGCGAGTGGACTGAAATACAGAAAAAGTATGACAATCTTAATGCTTAATCTCTTTAACATAATTTTGCTTTCGGTAATTTATTAAGGTTTAAAAACTCGATTACGAAAATATTAATATTATTCTACAATAATTTTTTTTGAATTATTATCTTTTCATATTTATATTTTAGATAATCATTATTTATTTTTTAAAATTGTTGTCACCACTACACTTCTTCTTCCTGATGGTGTTATCACGACACTTTTTAGTATCCTTTCCTCTCCTTTAGGTACAGATACTTTAACAGCATCGGCATATTTAAAATCAAAGTCATAAGGAACTTTGCCATTAATAGTATAATAAATAGCTGCTCCCTTCACTGGTACTTTATATTTCAGTTCAAAATTTTCGCCTATCAACGTGGTATCTTTTGCTTCTATAGGTTCTGGCACACGATATATTGAACCTTTTCGATCTAAATTCCCAAGATGTGCTGCAACTCTATTTTCAGAAAAATCTTTCCAATCTTTATTTTCAAGGGGAGTCCAGGCAATTTCCGACAATGCGAAAATTCGTGGATAAATCATATACCTTACTTTTTCTGGAGTTCTGATATACTCTGTCCAAAGATTAGCCTGTACGCCAATGATATATTTTTGCTCTTCTTTTGTCAGTTCATCTGGAACCGGATTGTATGAATATACTTTAGACAAAGGAACATGACCGCCAATGGTTAATGGCTCTTCACTTGATTTACTTTCTTGCTTATCGAAATAGAGGTACGGACCAGGCGTCATAATCACTTTATGCGAAAGTTTTGCCGCAGCGATTCCGCCTTTGGTTCCTCTCCAGCTCATCACGGTTGCATTAGGGGCTAATCCACCTTCTAAAATCTCATCCCACCCAATAATCTGTCGGCCTTTTTTGTTGAGATATTTCTCTATCCTTTGAATAAAATAAGACTGTAATTCATGCTCATCTTTCAGCTTTTCCTTTTTAATTCTTTTCTGACAGAATTCACAGGTTTTCCATTTGGTTTTCGGACATTCATCTCCTCCTATATGAATATATTCAGATGGAAACAAAGGCAATACTTCATCCAAAACATCTTGTAAAAACTTAAAGGTCTGTTCTTTTCCTGCACAAAAAACATCATCAAAAACACCCCATTCATAAGCTGCTTTGAAGGAAGCCGGATTTTTACCGCAAGCCAGCTCAGGGTAAGCGGAAAGTGCCGCTAAAGCATGTCCGGGCATTTCTATTTCAGGTACAACAGTAATATATTTAGATGCGGCATAAGCTACTACTTCCTTTACTTCTTCCTGAGTATAGAAACCACCATATTTTTCGTTATCGTATTGTTTCGGTTTGTTTCGCAGGTAACCAATTAATGTCTGATCTCTGAAACCTCCAATGGTGGTGAGCTTAGGATATTTTTTAATTTCTATCCTCCAGCCCTGGTCTTCGGTTAAATGCCAATGAAAAGTATTTAGCTTATAATAAGCCAACATATCTATATATTCCTTTATAAAACTCACCGGAAACATATGCCTGCCCACATCTAAATGCAAACCTCTATAAGCAAATCTTGGATAATCTTCAATCTCAAGAAATGGAATCTCAGTTTGGTTTGTATTTAGGATTTGTAAAAGCGTTTGCAATCCATAGAAAGCACCACGTTCTGTTGATGATCTTATTATAATTCCTTCTTTTGTCACCGTCAGCCTATATCCTTCTTCTTTGAGTGGTAACGATTTATCTAGTATCAATTTTAACCCATTCTTTTTCTGTACATCTATAAGTGGTAATTGTCTCAAAAAATCATTTAAGTTTTCTGAATTATTAAATCCAATAAATTCTGCACTTATCTTATTAGAAACATCATAATTTCCAACATTCATATTTATTTTTACCGGCGCAGGAATAATTCCTAAAGAAGCATTTTCTTGGGCCTTTAACTGTATAAAAACGAGCGACATGACCCAAATTAAAATAGTGGTTTTCTTCATATTTTTCTTATTTATTTTAATACCAATACTTGTGGATAATGATCTGATATTCTATCCGTATCCACATTTTTAATCATAAAGGCTGTATTGATTTTAGATTTTAGCGGTTCACTTACCCATATATAGTCTATACGTACATCGTTATCCTTGTCGTATTTGACTACAGGAGTAGGTGCACTTTTCTCATAGTTATTTCT
>NZ_JBEBVH010000096.1:0-13432 GCF_040392825.1 Pseudopedobacter sp. | reverse complement strand
CCTCATAAAGTTCTTTAGGAACATTTAATAAACGTCTATCTAAATAATTTGCACGTGTAACATACACAGTTAAATCAGCAAATTCGGAAATTAATAGAGTATCTGTCACTAAGGAAACAGGAGCTGTATCGACAAGAACATAATCATAATTTTCACGACCATATTCAATCACCTCTTTAAAGTGTCCATTCATTAATAACTCGGCCGGATTAGGTGCAATATACCCAGAGTAGATAATATCGAAATCATAAGGAGCCGGTTTATGAATAATTATATTATCAACAGGCATATCCGGATTGATTAGGTACTGCGTAATACCAATATTGGTATGTTGTAAGTGTGATAATCCTAAATAATCCAATACTTTTGGAGAACGAATATCTGCTCCAATTAATAATACCCGTTTCCCTGACATCGCTAGAATTCTTGAAAGATTTGTTGTAACAAAAGATTTCCCTTCTCCTGAAGTTGTGGAAGTAACAAAAATCACAGCAGAATCTTTTTTGGCACCCAACATAAAAGCAATATTTGTACGCAAAATACGAAATGCCTCGGCTAAAGAAGATCGATCATTATCTTTTACAACAGGATCCTCCGCTGTAGGTATTTCTCCTAAAATTGGCGCATTAAATCTTTCTTCTATATCTTTTCTAGAATGAACTTTATTATCCATTAAAAACTTTAAATACAAACACCCAAAGGGTATCATACACCCAGCAAGAAATGCACCAAATAACACCATTGGTTTTCTGGGTGATACGGGCATATCAGAACCATAAGCAGCATCTATTACTTTCAAATTAGCTGGGGTGGCAGAAGCTTGAATCTCTGTTTCTTCTCTTTTTTGCAAAAGAAATAGATAAAGTGATTCAACAATTTGTTGTTGCCTTGAAATGTCTTTAAATCCACGCTCTTGAGTAGGAAGTTGACTTAATTTACCTTCAAATTTATTTTGTTGTCCTTTCAAAGTACTAACATTGGCAATTAATACATCTCGATAGTTGTTAAGAGCTACCTTAATATTTTGACTAATATCGTTTATATTCTTATCAATACTTTTAACGATGGGATTCTCCGTTGTTGCAGATTTCAACAATTCTTGTCTCTCTAAAACTAGATCATTATATGATTTTACCGAGGATTGTATAGATGGATCTTCTAGTCCAATATTGGACGGCAACAAGGAATATGGAGTATTAGCAACACCAATAATCATATCAGCCAGTCTCAATTGAGTTTCATATTCAATTAATTTCTGCTCATTTTCAGTTGCATTCCTCATATAAAGTTGAGCTTCTGAAGACATATCTACTAAATTATTTTTATCTTTAAAATCTGCCACTTTCTCATCAGCAGCCTCCAAATCCTTAGTTATCAACTCTAATCTGGAATTAATAAAATTCGAAGTTGCTGTGGTTACTTTCGCCTTATCTTCCGTTACGTCATCATTATATTGTTCAATAATTGAATTCAGAATAATTCTGGCTTTAGCTCTATTAGGATGTTTTATTGAAAAATTAACAATAAACGATTGCTTATCTTTATTAGGAGATATTTCTAAATCATTTATTAATTTATCAATTGCTTTTTCTAATGGTCTAACAGTAATCATTACCTCTCCCTGAAAATTCCTTTTCTCTTGTGGAACAATTGTTATTAACCCGAGAGGAGTCCTGATTTTCTGTCCTAAGCTGTATTCTTTGGTGTCATTATTATCTTTTATCTTAAATTTCCCTTCATCAGTTTGACTTAAACTAAAAGTGTATATAACCGTATCTAAGCGAGGATTATTTGGTTCCAATAAAATTATTCTAACAGGTGAATTATCTTCAAGCAGTTCATTAGATTTCAAATTCCCTTTACTAAAATATTCAATGTTTAATTTATTTAATTCAACTACTTTACGTAAAATCCGACGAGATTTAATGACCTCCATCTGATCTGATACAAATGCAGAATAGCCAGTCCCTCCTCCTGTTAAGGCAGATAACTCAGATAACCCAGCTAATTCCCCAGACGCTTGCTTATCATCTTGTAGTAATATTTTAGCGGAAACACTATAAATACTTTCTGCATATCTTAAATAAAAAAAGGCAGCAATTAAACACACTATTATTGACAGGACAAACCATCTCCAATAATAAGCGTATTGTTCAAAAATTTGTTTAAGATTTATCTCTGAATCCTGTATTTGAGCTTTAGACTCAGCATTATATTTATTCATAAAAAGAACTATTAACGTGTGATGACAGAAATCATAGTTATTATGATACTGGCGATTGAGATAAATAAAGAATTGTTTTGAGTATATTTTGACGATTGCACTTTAGCTCCATTTGGTTCTACATATATTACATCGTTTTGTGCTAAATAATACACTGGAGAATTTAATGCTTCTCTCTTTGTTAGATCGATACGATATTCTGTCTTTTCACCGTTTTGTTCACGTACTACCATTACGTTTGTTCTAATTCCATTTATCGTTAAGTCTCCTGCCATTCCCAATGCTTCCAAAATGGTAATACGATCATTACTCACATTAAAAGATCCCGGAGATCTAACCTCACCTAGAACTGTAACCCTAAAATTTCTAATATCCATACTTATTCCTGGATCAACAATAAACTTACCAACTTCGTTTCTTAAGAATTGCATTGCTTGAGTTCTTGTCATACCAGCCAGTTTAATCCGACCCAATTTAGGGAAATCTATTTCTCCATTTATATCAATAGAATACGTTGGCATAAACGGGTTGGACGATTGCATACCACCAGAGGTGCCTTGATAAGGGGAGGTCTGATTAAATGGAATTGTAGCTCTCACATCATCAGCTGTAACCGCAATTGCTAAAATATCTCCAGGTTGTAATTTAGGCGCATTTAATTCATACGAAGAATTTAAATGTACAGAATCTGGCTGAAAATAAACTAAATCTCTACGATTAGCACAAGAACTAAAAAAAATTGCCCCTATAATTATCAGGAGTACAGATAATTTTATACTGCGATTTGACATATATTTCATTCTAAGAATAATGGTTTTGCAAAAACCTTTCCAACATTTATTAAATTCCACAAAAATAGTTCTTTAAAACAAAAGAATAGAACAAAACATAAAAATAATAACAAAACAAGTATTCCCATTAAAAATAGAACAAAAAAATGTTAGAATCTATTATTCCTTTTGATTTAAAGCCCAATTCAAATTCTCTATAAAAAACTTGCCTGTATAGTCTGCATATTTTTTTGCTCCATAATAATTTAAATGACTGGCATCGTAATACATTAATGTATCTTGATAAAATGGAGCATCTTCAAAGAAGTCATCATATTCTGAAAAATTCACAAAACGAATATTACTATTGTTCTCTATTAATTTTAAAATATCAGAGTTAGTTATATTTTTTGTCATTTTGTAATTGTTATTTTTATCTCCATTTTTCAAAAAGCTTTTGTTAACTCTAACAGGATTTTTATCTAAAACTGGGTAATCAGATAATACTAAAACCTTTTGATTATTCCTTAACGAAGAAAACATTTTGGATAAAGGAACAATCCATTTATTACCACTCCTAGCAAAATGAATAATTATAACGTCAGATAGTTCTACCTCGGCTCGAATGTGTGGCAAAAGTTGTTCATAGATCAACAACTTATATTTTTCCGTAATGTATTCTGATCCTAAATGAGGAATAGCAGGATAACCATCATTTGTAATAGTTCTAAAAGCTAAAGAATATTCCTTTCCTAATTTATCTAAATATGGTTTAAAAGTTAAGGCATGGCTATCACCCAAGAATAAAATTCTTTTCTTTTTATAAGTAGAATCTCCTAACATTCCAACTTGCTTAAAGTCCTTCCCATGTGAATCAATACCATAAATGGGGTAAATATATTCCTTAGGAATATTGGTAAATTTCCTTTTTATTGGAACTGTAAAATAAATCATTAAAAAATTTATTGACATCAATGCTCCAATGGGTAAAAATAGTTTTCTATTAGGGATTTTCCTAAACGGTTTCTCTATAAGATAATAGGAAAAAAGTGACCCGAAAATAGTGAAAGCAGTCAGCAACAGAGTCTCAGTTAAAGTGAATTCATATCTTTCTGTGGAATATCTATAAAATGCCATCAACGGCCAATGCCATAAATAAATGGAGTATGATATTTCACCAATAAAAAATAAAATGCGATTAGATAAGAATTTGTTTACTTTACTTGTCGGTGATATCAAGATCAGTAATGTAGAAACACATGGTAAAAGAGACCAAATGCCTGGAAAGTTAGAACTTTCATTTAAAGCAGCTAAGGAAACAAGAAGTCCAACAAGACCTATGATGCTAAAAAGCAATGAGTTTTCCTTAAAGAAAGTCTTTTCTTCAAATTTGATCCCTGCTGCTAAAACCCCGATAAAAAATTCAGGAGATCTTGCTATTAAAGAAAAATACATTTCAGCTTTATTCCCAGAAAGTATTTCAAATGAGCTATAAATTATAAAGGTCAGTAAAAGAATCCCAATTACAACTAATAGATGCTTCAATTTTTTGAAAATTATCAATAAAATAGGTAAAATCAAATAAAATTGCATCTCTATGGATAATGTCCAGGTATGCAAAAATGGATTCTCACTACTGGAGGCTCCAAAATAATCATCTAGCGTTGCAAAATAGGTGTTAGAACTAAATAAAAATGACCAAAAATGAGCGAATTTGAATTTCCCCACATCACTTGGAGCATAAACGAACAAAAAGAGCAACCATATCACGAGCAAGAGAAAATAATATGACGGTATAATTCTCTTAACTCTAGCTAGATAAAAATCAATTATTTTAAAAGACCCTTTTTGGACTTTATTTAAAGAAATTTTTGTAATAAGATATCCAGATATAACAAAAAACATATCCACCCCTATAAATCCCCCAGGGAGAATTGAAGATGAAAGATGGAAAAAGAAGACAAACATTACGGCTAATGCCCTTAATCCTTGAATATCATTTCTGTATTGCATAAATAATTATATTGTGAGAGCGTAGATATATAATCAACATATCAAAGAATTCCAGATCTACCTGTATGGAAAGACTAAGATTTATTTAAAAAATTTAAGAATTACATTTGAAATTCTATCTCTATCATTATCACTCAAATTAGATGCAGAAGGCAAACAAAGCCCTTTATTAAATAATTCTTCTGAAACCGAACCACCGTAATAAGGACAATTCGCAAATATGGGCTGTAAATGCATAGGTTTCCATAGAGGTCTCGATTCAATATTATGTGTGAGCAGCTCTTTTCTCAAATCATCATTAGTTTTACCGCATTTTGAACTGTCAATTAACACCGCTGACAACCAATTGTTTGAGTAAAAGTCTTCGGTTGGCTCAGAAAAAACTGTAACTCCAGAGATATTTGAAAAAATATCTAAATAAAACTTGGTCATAAACCGACGAGATCTTACTCTGTCTATCAAAACTTCCATTTGACCTCTACCAATCCCAGCACAAATATTTGACATCCTATAGTTATAGCCGATGGAAGAATGTTGATAATGCGGAGCATTATCTCTAGCTTGTGTTGATAAAAAAACAGTCCTCTCTTTATCTGCAGAATTCTGACAAACCAACGCTCCTCCTCCAGAAGTAGTAATAATTTTATTTCCATTAAAGCTAAGGACTCCAAATCTTCCAAAGGTACCGCAAGCCTGACCTTTATATTTTGAGCCCAATGCTTCTGCAGCATCTTCAATAACTGGTATATCAAATTTGGAAGCAACTGCCATAACCTCATTAACCTTAAATGGCATCCCATATAAATGTACTGCAACAATAGCTTTAGGTTTTTTCCCTTTTGAAATCCTATCCTCGATAGCCTCTTCTAAAGCAATAGGACAAATGTTCCAGGTTTCTTTCTCCGAATCCACAAAGATAGGAACAGCTCCTTGATAAGCAATTGGGTTGGCAGAGGCGGAAAACGTCATAGACTGACAAATCACTTCGTCCCCATACTCTACCCCACATTCTATTAATGCCAAATGTAAAGCGGCGGTTCCTGACGATAAGGCTGCAACCTCGATACCTTTACCCAAGAACTGTTTAAGGTCATTTTCAAACCCATCAACATTCGGGCCTAAAGGAGCAACCCAATTAGAATCAAAAGCACTTTGCACGAATTTCAACTCATTCCCCCCCATGTGAGGGGATGACAACCAAATTTTATCCATTATTTAAAAACTTATATTATTTATTTAATCAACAAAAATACAATTAAAAAAAGCAATTCAGTTCTATCCCTGTTATATAGGTTTATTGAACTCTATTATTTCTTAAGGTCCAAACCATATGCCAAACCTATACCGTAGGATGTTAAACTTCCTTTATTAAAAAAGGAATTAATTCCTGCACTAAAAGAAAGATTCCTAATAGTTAATCCTAATTCCATTTGTATATTATTAACAAAACTGCTGTTTTTGAAAGAGGACAATTGAGCGTTATAACCAAAAGCAAAAAAAAGATTTTTTTTATTGGGATAATATAATATTGAGGGACCAATTCCTATTAGATTAAAACCTGGGGTTTTTAGAGATAAGAAACCATCATAACTATCTTTCCCTATCATCTGAGTAAAATTCAGATTTCCCTCCAAATAAAATTTATTACTTAAAGAATGCTGATAAGCTCCATTTACTTTCCAACCACTTTTGATATATTTTGAGTCTTTTTCACTTATTATTGGAAAATACTCTGCACCTAATTTAATCTTAGCATTTGGTTGTTGTGAAAATGCGAATCTTGTTAGAATAATTAACACAAAAAAAAAATTATCTTTGAACGAATCATTGAATTAATTGAATTAATAACCGTTGTTAACTACAATATAATGAATAATCGAAATGTCATACCAATATTAGGCATTTATTTTCTGCTTTTGATTATTGGATGCAAAAAAAACCTTCTAGACATTAGTGGCAAGGAGACTTATATTGATTTGGAAACCAGCAATATTCCTGATTTTTCTTATGCAGGATATATGATGTCTGAAAGGCCTCTTCCTGTTTTAGAAGACATCTTTACTGTAACAGTTTCTCCTGATAATTTATCCGACCATACTACTTTACTTCAGTCTAAAATAGATGAACTTTCTAAAAGACCAATTTTAGATGGATTTAGAGGGGTACTATTATTAAAGAAAGGTAAATACTTCGTAAGTCAACCTATTAATATAAACAGCTCAGGAGTTGTAATAAAAGGCGAAATTGATTCGTATGGACAAATTCCAATTATTCATTTCAACAAAGTCATGAATTGGAGAAATATTAAAGAGGCCCAAGATTGGAGTATAATTAAAATTAAAGGATTAAACATTTCTGACAATAAAATAGGCTTGCCGTTTAGTATCATACAAGATATTGACCAAGCTGGCTCAACACATATATCAATAGATAAATCCCATAGCTTTGTTAAAGGAGATTCAATAATGATAGTTAAGACACCAAATGACAATTGGATAACAACGCTAAATACTAGTCAATATGGTTGGATTTCGTCAGAATATCACGTTGAATCAAAAAGAGTAATTAAGGACCTTAAAGAGAATTTAATAACTCTGAATATTCCACTATATGATAAAATAAAAAACAATTATGGTGGCGGGTACGTAATCAAATATAATAGTTCTAATTATATTTTCAATTGCGGAGTGGAAAACATACATTTCATAAGCAGTTATTTAGAAGGTAATAATGAGGATGAAACGCACATTTGGTCCTCTATCATTTTGGAAAACGCTACAAATTGTTGGGTAAAGAAAGTAAAAACTGAAAATTTAGCTTTTTCGTTAGTATCACTAATTAATTCCTCATTTTGTACAATACAGGACTGTTCAGCGATTAATTTTAAATCTAAACCGATTGGAGACCGAAGATATCCATACTATATTGGACAATTTAGTTATGGGAATCTTATTCAAAGATGTTTCGCGAGTTCTGGCCGACATGATTTTTCAACTGGTGCAAGACTAACCGGACCAAATGTTTTTTTGGACTGCCTATCCGAAAATAGTCTTGCAGATAGTGGACCTCATCATCGCTGGGCAGTTGGAACTTTATATGACAATATTTCATCTAATAAAATATACGCTAGAAATTCGGGAGAATTCGGATCAGGTCACGGGTGGACTGGCGCCTTCAATTTATTTTGGAATAACAGGGCTTCTTTTGGCTTCTTGATTCAAAACCCTCCTGACGCCATGAATTGGTTAATTGGTTCTCAAGGGAGATTATTAGAAAATTCCATACCATATACTATTAGTCATGGCAGAAATGTTTCTCCAAGAAGTTTATTCATTTATCAACTTTCCAAGAGATTAGGAGAGAACAAAGTCAAAACCATTTTCACCGACGTACAATTATTACCTGAAAATGAAATATGGACTAGGATCAATTATTTGAGATAATAAATAGTATATGAAATCCATATCAGAACTTTTATTTTATCTTTGCAGCATTCTTTAACATACCAATATGGGAACATCAAAAAGATTTGAATACATTGACGCATTAAGAGGTATAGCAATATTAGGAGTAATTCTTACTCACTCTGCTAGTTTAGTACAATTAACAGGAATGGCAAGACAATTAACTAACATTCTTGGCATGGGTGTACAGTTATTCTTTGTTATAAGTGCATTTACCATTTTTAACTCGCTCTCCCAATCTATTGGTAAAGAACACATGTTTCGCGACTTTTTTATAAAACGTTTATTTAGAATAATCCCCGTTTATTGGTTTGGGATTTTCCTCTATACCGTTGTATATGGATTAGACAGTCGCGGATGGCGAGAAGGTCCAGAGTTATGGCACTACCCCTATCATATATTTTTAACCAATGTTCTACACCCTCTAACATCTAGTTCAGTGGTTCCTGGAGGGTGGTCAATCAGCGTTGAAGTTCTTTTTTATATGATAGCTCCATTCATTTTCTTATATATAAATAGCACAAAAAGATTGACCATATTTATGGCATTTGCATTAATAGCTCTTCCTTTAGGAAATATAATGCTTAAGAAATACGCGATCCAAACATTTTTTTCTGATTACGATAGTAGAACGGTGAATAATTTTTTCTTTAGATGGCCTGTCAGTCAATTGGCCTGCTTCGGGTTTGGTTTGGTAATGTACAGAATAATTGAAAGTAAAAAACAACTACAATATTTAAAAAGTGATGTGATTAATAAAGTTTTAATTGTTCTCACTATAAGTTTAATATTTGGTTCAATATTTCTACCTAAAATAATTCAACAACATCATGTTGTTTCATTCCTCTTCATGTGTTTAGGGATACTATTATCCGTAACCCCATGGGAGATACTAGTTAATAAAGCCACCGTGTATATGGGAAGGATTAGTTACTCAAGTTACCTAGTACATTTTTTAGTGGTAAATCAATTATATCTTGCAATAATCAAATTCACTCCTCAGTTGACAGATAATAAATACATATTTTTTATAGTGTTATCATTATTCTCGATTACCTTAACAATTCCCTTTGCTAATTTAGGGTTTAAATACATTGAGACCCCTTCAATCGAATGGGGCCGTAACCTTATTAGAAAACTTAACAAAAAGAGGGAATCATTACATATAAGAAATTAAGACTAGACATTTTTTAGAAAAACAAAATACAATTGAGGACAAAAATTAGACAAGATATAATAAACTCAATTATTATTTATCTGACTTATCCAGCACCTTAGCAGGATTACCAACCACTGTTTGAAAGTCAAACACATCCTTTATAACTACAGCCCCCGCACCAATGGTACACCATTTTCCGATTTTTACACCCTGAATTACACATGCCCCAATTCCAATATGAGTTCCTTCCCCAACCACTACATTACCAGCGAGAGCAACATTCGGAGAAATATGAACATAATCGCCAATTATACAGTCATGATCAATCGAAGAATTAGTATTTATGATGCAATGCCTTCCTATTACTACATCTGAATTAATTGACACTCCAGCCATAACCACAGTCCCATCATCAATATCCGCCGATCTCGAAATCGTACTTTTTGGATGTATCAATGGACTAACTTCCAAAATATTTTCTTGAGAAACCTTTTTCCGTAAAGAATTATCACCAATAGCAACGATAGTATTCTTTGGTATACAAAAAAAATTATGCGAAACTTTATATGATAAAATATAACTCTTTTTTATATTTTGGTCAAAAACATTTAGAATTGAATAGTCCAATTCCTCCGCCAATTCAATAATTACCTTAGCATGCCCTCCTGCACCAATAATTGAGATTTCATTCATCCTCATTTCCTGTAAAAATTTCCATAGTGGCCTGTCCTTTTTGCGAAATTCCTTCTTTTACAAACACTTTTTTAACAGTTAAAAGAAATATCTTTATATCTATTCTAAAAGACATATGATCAACGTACCATACGTCATAATTAAATTTTTGTTCCCATGAAATGGCATTTCTACCATTAACTTGTGCCCACCCAGTGATCCCAGGTCGAACTTCATGTCTTCTTTTTTGAAAAGTGTTATATAATGGTAGGTATTGAGTTAATAAGGGACGGGGACCAATCATTGCCATGTCTCCTTTCAAAACATTTATTAATTGAGGAATTTCATCCAAAGAAGTTTTTCTGATAAAAGAACCAATTGTTGTTATTCTATCTGAATCAGGTAATAAATTGCCATTCAAATCAACTCTGTCATTCATCGTCTTAAACTTAATTATTTTAAAGATCTTTCCATTTTTCCCTGGTCTTGGCTGTAAAAAGAAAGGGCTTCCGCCATTTGCAAATGCTAATAATATAATAATTAGAATAAATACAGGTAGTAAAATAACAAGACCTACAAAAGCTATTATGAAATCTATAACCCTTTTTAAAAAAAAATTATACATAATTCGATTATAAATTATTTACGTTAAGAAACACTAGATAATATTTCATTATATTTCCTTACAGCTTCGTCCAATGAATAGTTCTCTGTTGCAACTTTTCTCGAACGAATCCCAGATTCAAGTAGAAATTGCCTATTTTTAAGATATTTAATAAATTCCTCTAAATTTACTTCTTCCAAATTAGGGTTCAAAACATAACCTATCTCATTTTCTATTATTTTTTGTGCTTGCCACCCATAATGGTTTATAATAATTGGACACCCCGCTGCTAGTGTATCAAAAAATTTATTTGCCGAATTTGCCCACAATTCTTTAATAGATGCCACAAAACTACTGCCTACTGTAACTTGAGAATAAATCAATGGAAGCTCTCGCTTACTAACTGGAGCTAGAAAAAATAAATTTTTTTTATAAATACCTAATGACTTCGCTAAACCTATAAGATGATCTTTTTCGGAACCATCACCCAACAAAAGAAAAATAATTGAGGTATCTTTTTCATAGACTTTAGAGGCTAACCTAATTACATATTCAATATTATTAACTCTCCCAAACGTACCAGCATATAATACCGAAATTTTAGGCGTAAATCCTATAATTTTATCTAAGCTTTTTTCTAGTTTATAATTGTCTAACACAGGTTGCCCAAATCTATTGACTTCAGCTATGTTCTCAATTACATGTTTTATTTTTGACTCAAACTCTGGATATCTTTCTACAATGGATTTTCTCATATCAACAGATAAAGGAACAATCCAGTCGGATAACTTATAACTATAGAATTCTAGTTTGGAAAGTAATTTTAAGATTAATTTACTGTTTATTGCTCCGATTGCGGAAACTGCCTCTGGCCATATATCTCTCACTTCAAATATATAAGGAGTTCGATGAAAAATCTTTTTTATAATATCCGGTATACTTATAGTTAGAGGAGTAGAAGTAGCTAATAGCACATCCCCTTTGATCTTTAATAATTTACTAGTGGAAAAATAAATAAATTGGATAAAAACCCAAGCTCTTTTTAAAAACGAATATGAATTATCATAGGGGAGATAAAGATAATGAACTGTAATTCCATCAACACTCTCAATACTCCACTTATTTCTTTTATTCTCCGGTGATCTAGAAGTCGTTGTTACCATTTCGACTGTATGTCCTAATTTCACAAATGAGCTGGCAAGGTCATAGGATCTAGTTCCTCCATTTTCGTTAGGTTTTTTAAAGT
Source organism: Pseudopedobacter sp. (assembly GCF_040392825.1). Classification (NCBI taxonomy): domain Bacteria; kingdom Pseudomonadati; phylum Bacteroidota; class Sphingobacteriia; order Sphingobacteriales; family Sphingobacteriaceae; genus Pseudopedobacter; species Pseudopedobacter sp. The sequence goes on along the minus strand of NZ_JBEBVH010000096.1, from coordinate 1,280 downwards.
ATTGATGTAAGTATATTATTCTCATTTGAAATACTATGAACTTTTTAAAGACATTATCGCCAAAGCTCTTTTTCCTGTCTTTGCAGTGTCAAAACAAACATATTCACCATTTTCTGATACAACAGGATGCAAATCACAAGCAATATGCCTATGCGCAACTTTTGTTTGAAATTTATTAGGTGAGTAAACCGAAGCTAAGGGTTTCACCGTATCTCGCTCAGAATCTACTAAATATAATTTTGACATTCTATACTTATCCCCATAAGTATCGGTTATAAATTTATTTGAATCAATAAATGATTGATGGCCGTCTGAATTCAGAGTTGGATAAGCAACAACCTTATTATTGGCTGCATTGGTAACATCTAACAATGCATGTCCGTCTACACCTTTATAATTACAATAAGCAATAATCTGATTTTTATCATTCCAAACATAATGGGACACCATATAACCTATAGGGAGTTGAAATAAACTAGAGGTCTGCAAATCAAAAATCATCAATCTAGTATATCGTTTTAGAGTTTCTTTTCCAACCCAACGATGAAAAAACGAAATATATCTACCATCTTTTGAAAACAAAGAATGCGTTACATAATGTGAGGAAATAGTTGAATAATCATCTAATATCGACTCGTTTGCTAACGTCTTGAGATCGACTAACAATCTGTTCTTTTTAGTTTGTAAGTCTATTAAATAAAGTCCCGAATTGTCGGGTGATTGTTCATTAATAAAGGAAATATCGTCTTCATAACAATATCCATAACCTGGCATAAATTTTTCCAAACGGTGATAGCTAAATGAAGTCGCATATCGGCCATCCGAACTCACACTATCAATGGGCATTGAAATAACTTTTTCTTCTCCAGATTCAATATTTATAATTTTCGAAACCATTTCATTTTTAATCGTACAGTTAAATATCAAATGACTTTGATCAACCCATTGTAATCGACAACCTTTATGATAGTTCCACGAATTAGTTTGATCGATTTTAACATATTCTTCTAGCTTTCCCTCCTTGATTTTAAAAAAACCAACATCTAAATAATCTTCTTTTGAGGGCATCTTTAAATCAATATAAAGCTTATTTGCTAAGACTTTATCATTATTTTTCGAAAAGGGTTGAACATCATGAAAACCAAAAAAATACCCCTCTTTAATCTCTATTGGATTAATAGAAAATTCTTTCTTCTTGGGAAGTAAATCAAATAATAACTGATAAAGATCACGAATAAACAGTTTAATTTTTGGATTTTTTTTTTTGGATAAAATACTTA